>CAIPJU010000724.1 GCA_903865465.1 uncultured Bacteroidota bacterium | reverse complement strand
GGGCAATAAAAACATTGCTGGTTATCAAAGTAACATTTTTCTTTTTGACCAGCTCCCTTGCCAGAAGTGCGTTTGTTGACCCAGATTCAATAAGAATAGTCTCACCGTCGCTCACCAGTTCAGCTGCTCTGCGGGCTATCCTGAGTTTCTTTTCATAGTTATAACCGAGCCTGTTCGACAGGTCGTCTGCATCCTCCAGCACTGCACCGCCATGTACGCGTCTGATCAGTCCTTCCGACTCAAGAAAACTCAGATCCTGACGAATAGTAGCTGAAGAGACATCCAGGTTTGAAGCGAGGTCGTTTACAGAAGTAAGGTTATTCTCCCCCAGAAGCTTTAATATGTTTATCTGGCGATCATTCAGCATTTCCCCAGCGATAACGAAGCAGCTCCTATCACCCCTGCATCGGGTCCGATTTCAGTAAGCTTTATCTCAACTGGATCGAAAATCATATCACGTGCAAGTTCGTAAAATGTTTTGCGGATCTTGTCAAGGAAGATGTCTCCCCAGCTTAAAAGGCCTCCGCCAAGAACAATCAGCTGCGGATTCAGCGCCTGGAAGATATTATAAATGCCAATCCCCATGTAATGTCCTATTTCAGAGACTATCTCCTGCGACACCGGATCGTCAATATCCAGTCCATGCTTGATGAGCTTTCCATCAACTTTTGAAAAATCAAAATCAGCAGGAAGCTCAATTTTTGATATTTTACCTTCGTGAAGCTTCTTTGCGAAGAGGTGTGGAAGAGCCATACCACATGCAACAGCCATGAGACAGCCTTTGTTACCACAGGTACACATCATGTCGCTGCCTGGTTCAATAATTGTATGTCCGAATTCTCCGGCAGTTCCGGTGAAACCCCTGTAAAGGCTTTTATTTATTATAATGCCTGCTCCTATGCCTGAACTTATTGTAAGGAAAACCATATGTTCATATCCTCTTCCGGCTCCAAACCTGAATTCACCGAATGCCTGGGCATTGGCATCATTATCGAGAATTACAGGAACTTCGAAACCCGACTGGATTTCTCTTCTCAACGGATAGCCTTTAAAACCTTTCAGGTTTGATGTTGTAATTATAGTTCCGTCACTGAATCGGATATGACCTGCACATCCTATCCCTATTCCACAAAGGTCAGATTCGGTCAGGTTATTCCTTTTCAGCAACTTGCGGATATTGAATTTGATCTGGTCGGTGAGCCCGCATTCGGACTTCTCTGTATGATCCCCCTCGAGACATTTGTCAATTACCTTACCATCATCAGTTACCAGTGCAACTGACAGTTTTGTTCCTCCGATATCGACTCCGCATAATATGTTGCCCATAGCTTTGTTTATAAGGTTTGTTCGGTTCTTGCTATTATATCATCCTGCGTTTCTGGAGACAATGTAGTAAAAAAAGCACAATAACCTGCTACCCTTACAATCAGATCGCGATAGTTTTCAGGATCCTTTTTGGCGGCCAGCAGTGTCTCCCTTGAAACAATATTATACTGAACATGCCATCCTTTAAGATCGCTAAAAAATGTTCTGAGCATTGATATCAGTTTTTTCTTATCCGAATCACTGCTGATTGCCGAAGGTGAGAGCTTCTGGTTGAGAAGGACTCCTCCCATTATCTTTTCGGTTGGCAATTTGGAAACAGATTTAAAAACAGCTGTTGGCCCTAAAACATCTGTGCCTGATGAAGGTGAGCTTCCTTCGGCTACTGGTGTCCAGGCCTTCCGCCCATCGGGCGTTGCAGGTACTACTGCTCCATTTGGAACGTTAGCCGAAATGCTTGATGTGCCTGCATAATACCTGCAACCAATAGGTCCTCTTCCAAAACGGGTTGTATGGTAATTCTCCAGTTCATTTATGAATTCCAGGTAAGCATCCTTCAGTAACAGGTCAACATAATCATCATCGTTTCCATACTTTGGTGCAAAGTTAAGAAGCATATAACGGACTTTCTCACCCTCTTTTCCATCAAAATCCGATTCGATAGCTTCAGTAAGCTGTTGTTTGGAAATTTTCTTTTCTTCGAAGACAAGCTTTTTTATTGCTGCAAGTGAATTCCCAAGGTTTGCTATCCCAACCTGCAGTCCGGATACAAAATCATATTTCGAACCTCCCTCCTTGATAGTCTTTCCCCTGCTTATACAACTGTCGACGAATGCCGAGCAGAGAATATCAGGTACAAATTCCTCAATTGCCGTATCAACAGCTGCATCAATCTCAACAGTTTTGCGGGTGTAATATTTTATCTGCTGCTTCCATGCCATGAAAAGTTCTTCATAAGAATTGAAATCTATGAAATTCCCTGTGCCCTTTTGAAATGTTTTCCCTGACTTTTTGTCGAGCCCATCATTCATGGCAGCCAGGAATACCCTCATAAAATTGAGGACGCTCATACCAGTGCATCTGTAACCCCATTTCCCGGGAACAGCTATCTCAATGCAGCCAATGGCCGAATAATTGTAAACATCTTCCTTCTCAACCCCAAGATTTAAAAGAGCTGGTATTACGACCTCATCATTATTAAAGGCAGGCATTCCGAATCCTTTTTCAATGAGTTTTATACATTCACCCATAAAAGTCGGGCTTATATTCTTATGAAACCGTACCGACAAATTGGGCTGGGTCAGTTTCATCTTGCCCACAGAATGAATGATCAGATAGCTGAGTTCATTCACTGCATCACTCCCATCGGATTTCTGACCTCCTATGGTTACATTCTGATACAATGGTCCACCTGCTGAGAACTGAGTGTGCGACCATGGCCTGATCTTGTTTATTGACATAAGCTTCACCCAGGTGTTTTCAAGAAGTTCCGAGGCAAATTCCTCAGTAATCTTTCCCTTGAGAATATCAGACCTAAAGAATGGGTAGAGGTATTGGTCCATCCTGCCCAGGGAGACTGAATGTCCGTTACTTTCAATCTGAAGCACCAGCTGAACGAAGTAAACAAGCTGGAGCGCCTGCCAGAAATTTTCAGGTGGCCGTTCCGATATAGCCGTGCAATTTGAAGCGATAACAGCAAGCTCATCTCTTCTGTCAGGATCTTTTTCTTTATTGGCAAGTTCAATTGCCAGGTCATGAAACCTCAGTATAAATGACTGAAATGCTTTTACACTGATTGTCAGAGCAGTATAAAAATGGTCTTTCCTGATTCCTTCCTGTTCAAAGAGTCTGACCTGGTTATGGTGAAAGGTAATTTCCCGGAGATATCCGCTGAGCCCTGAGGATAGTATCTTAAAGTAGTCGACAGCAATGTGGGCATCTCCCGATGTAAGGTTTCCCGTTGCCTTAATAATTGCAGAATCGAGCAGATCCCTGTTTTCGTGGTTCATGAGGGCTTTTCCCCTGTCATACAGGGTCTTATCTTTCCACCACTCTGCAATCCTGACAAGTTCCTTTTTATGCTCTTCTGTTATATAGAAAGCATCACCTGGCCGTTTGTCAAGTTCGTTCATTTCGGCAGGAAGCCAGTCAACGGCATACTCGGGAAAGATAGGTGCTGCCCTGTTCTGAGATGACTGATTTCCAACAATAAGTTCACCTGCATCAATAAATATTGTCATCCCCTTCAGCGTTTTTTCAAGGGCGATGGCACGTTTTATTATAACCGGTTTAGATTCATTAGAAGCATAAGCCTCTGTGTAAAAGCAGGCTCTTTCGGTACAAACTGAAGGTTTGGTACTTATTACCTTCTCTCTCAAGGCTGACATCCTCGGCGATACTTTATCGGTAATAACTGTCTGAATCATAATTTTATCCTCCTGTTTTTGCCGACAAACCCATTGATTCGGCATAGTTTACATAACCTGTTAATTCAGTATTTTCAATCCTGTTTAAACCTTCAAGCAGGTATTCAATTCCTAGCATATTGTATTTTTGATTTCCAAGGGTGTGGTATGGAAGGAAATGTATCTCGTTCACACCAGGAAGGGAACTTACAAAATCAACAATCGCCTTTATCTCTTCGTAAGTGTGATTAAAGCCAGGAACTACCGGGACTCTGATTATTATCCTTTCTCCTGCTGCTGCAAGTCGGCCCAGATTATCAGTCACAATTTTTAAGTCACCACCCGTATAATCGCAGAATTTGTCCTTATCAGTATGTTTCAGGTCGACAAGAAATAGACTTGCAAGACCGAGGCAGCTTTCAATCTGGCTCCATGGAACATGAAGAGATGTTTCTATTACAACGTCGATCTCCCTTTTCCTTAATTCGCGTAAAAGTTGAATCATATCATCACCCTGAGCAAGCGGCTCACCACCCGAAAGGGTGACTCCTCCTCCACTGGTTTTATAAAAAGGACGGTCTTTCTCCACCTGTTCCAGAATATATGATACACTTCTGTTCTCTCCCGAAATCGTTATTGCCCTGGACGGACAAACATTTGTTAGTTTTCCGGGATGAAGAAGAGCTGACCGATCGATGATTAGTCCATTAGCCCCAGGCGTTATACCACCAACTTCTGTTGCGACACACTCACCGAAGTCTTTGCAAAGCCTCGGGTCGAACATCAGACTATAATCAAAAGACTGGCTTTCGGGGTTACAACACCAACGGCAGCTCAGAGGACAGCCCTTATAAAATATAATCGTCCTTATGCCATGTCCGTCGTGGGTCGAATACCGCTGAATATTAAATATCATTTCCGTTTAGCTGACTGAAATTCAGACTATGATTGATTTTTAAAATTTCATCCAAATATAATTAAACTTCCTTATAAGCAATGTTTAATTTTCATTTAAAACCTTTTTTATTTTCATATGAAGCATACATGGTTGTTTTTAATATTGAACAATACAGATGGAGAAACTGTTATCAAAAGGATATATTTACAGAATAGCTATTAAAAATATGGAAAACGAATTAATCAGAGTTTCAGCTTCTATTAAAGTGCCGGTAGAAAAAGTCTGGGAATTCTGGACCCTTCCCATGCATATTACCGGGTGGTATTTTGCGTCTGATGACTGGCACGCTCCCTATGCTGAAAATAACATATTCCCGGGAGGCAGATTTAAAACCACAATGGCAGCCAAAGACGGATCAATGAGTTTTGACTTTGAAGGCACCTATAACAAAGTAGAAGAATTCAGGGAGATAGAGTATATTCTCGATGATAACAGGAAAGTTTTTATCTCTTTCGGTTCTGAAGGAGGAGAAACCTCAGTAACTGAGGATTTTGAACCTGAAACTGTTTATCCGAAAGAGATGCAAAAAACTGGTTGGCAGTCGATTCTGGACAACTTCAGGAGCTACTGTGAAACATATAAAAAGTAAGTCAGACTTTTGTTAATCAGGATATTAGCCGTCAGGTACGCAGTTTAAAGTCTGATGTCTCATGGAACTTTATCGATGGAAAATTTTCACGGGCGAGTTTAAGCATCCATTCGCTTTCGGCAAAGAAGACAGGATTATTTTCCTTATCGTAGGCTATGGCTCCGGGTTTTCGTCTGATAAATGCTTCAAGTTCGGCTGAATTATCGGTAGTAAGCCAGCAAGCCTTAACATATGGCAGGTTCGAGAAGCTGCATTTTGCCCCATATTCATGTTCGAGCCGGAAACGGATAACTTCATACTGGAGTTCGCCAACGGTACCTATTATTTTCCGGTTTCCTGGTTGTTGCATAAAGAGCTGAGCCACACCTTCATCGGTCATTTGCCAGACACCCTTTTCAAGCTGTTTGGTCTTCATAGGATCGAGATTTATGACCTCTCTAAGAATTTCTGGAGAAAAACTCGGAACCCCTTTAAAATAAAGAGATTCACCCTCAGTAAGCGTATCACCGATTTTAAAGTTTCCACTGTCATAAAGTCCCACAACATCGCCGGGAAAAGCTTCATCCACAATACTCTTGGCATTGGCCATAAAACTTGCAGGAGATGAAAATCTTATTTTCTTTGAAAGCCTTGTATGATAATAAAACTTATTTCTTTCAAACCGTCCGGAACAGATGCGAAGGAACGCTATCCTGTCGCGGTGGTTGGGATCGAGGTTTGCATGTATCTTAAAGACAAATCCGGTAAGCTGCTCTTCTTCGGGCTGCACCTCTCTCTGGATTGCATTCAAAGGACCAGGACAGGGAGCTATCTCGAGGAAAGTCTCCAGCAACTCGAGGACTCCAAAATTATTGAGGGCGCTGCCAAAGAACAATGGGGCAAGATATCCTTCCCTGTAAAGAGACATATTGAAACTTTCAAACATATTATGAACCAGGTCAATATCTTCCCAAAGCTTTTTAATATTGTCCTCTCCGACAAATTCAATCAGTCGTGGATCTTTGATATCCTTTGTACTCAATAACTTTTCAGAAACAGTGCTCTTATCGGGAGCAAATATTTCAATATCACCTTTAAAAAGATTATACACTCCCCTGAAGTGTTTTCCGCTTCCTATAGGCCAGGTATAAGGACAAACTGCAATGTTGAGTTCCTTTTCGAGTTCATCGAGTATATCATAGGGATGTAAGCCGTCCCTGTCCATTTTATTAATGAAAATCATAACAGGCGTATGGCGCATTCTGCATACCTCCATCAGCTTCCTGGTCTGTTCCTCGACACCCTTAACAGAATCGACAACAAGGATAACGCTATCGACTGCCGAGAGAGTACGGAACGTATCTTCGGCAAAGTCCTTATGACCAGGAGTATCCAGGATATTAACCCGTATGCCGTTAAAGTCGAAAGCCATCACGGAAGTAGAGACGGAAATTCCTCTCTGTTTTTCTATTTCCATGAAATCGGAAGTTGTAGTTTTCCTTATTTTGTTGCTGCGCACGGCTCCTGCTGTCTGAATTGCCCCGCCAAAGAGTAGCAGTTTCTCAGTAAGCGTGGTTTTACCTGCATCCGGATGGCTGATAATAGCAAACGTCCGTCTTTTTTTTATTTCTTCTTTTAAATCCATTCTGTTAAAAAACGGCGCAAGTTAGTAAAAATTGAGCATAATGATCATACAATATAAGTGATGGTCTGATAACTTAAAAATATGAAAGCGGAAAGGTGAAATGAATACGGCACGCAAATTGTATAATTACAAAAGAGAACCAATATAATTTTTTATGATGCTTACAACAAAAAATGCTATTTATGATTATTTACTTCAGATATACCAATTTTAGTATATTTGCATTACACATACCAATTGACAAAAAACAAATTCATCATTAAAAAACAAAACGCCATGCAAATCAAAAGAAATCTATTTCTTATGTGTCTCACACTTCTTCTTGCAGCATCGGTTTCAGCACAGACTTTTAAATATATCGGTGCCGACAAGTGCAAGATGTGTCATAATAAGCCGGCTACCGGCGACCAGTACGGAAAATGGCTGAAAGATCCTCATGCACAGTCAATGAAGACTTTGTCATCGCAGGCTGCTCTTGACTATGCCAAGAAAAATGGTATAGCCGACGCTTCCAAAGATGCAAAATGCCTTAAATGCCACTCAACATTTGATAAAGCTGAAGCCAGTCTCCGCGGCGGTATTACCCAGGCTGAAGGTGTTTCATGCGAATCATGCCACGGTCCGGGGAGCGCTTACAAGTCACCCGTTTTTATGAAGAATAAGGAACAGGCTATGAAAAACGGACTTATCCTTCCTGATAAAAACACCTGTATAGCATGCCATAACAAAGAGAATCCTTTCTACAAGGAATTCAACTTTGAGACCTATTCAAAGAAAATTGCTCATCCGAATCCGGCAGCTAAGAAATAAGAATCATTTAAATATCTGAATCGAATCCTTTGCTCTAAAAAACGGAGCAAAGGATTTGTATTTAAGAACCTTAATCAATTTGTTTCTAAACAATTAAACTTCGATTAAATTTTAACCTGAATAACCAATGAAGAAAATCATTCTATCCATTGTCTTAATAATTTCAGTATTATCGTGTAAAGGACCGGGGTCAGGACCTCTGGCAAAGGAATCATTCGAAAAGAAAGAACAGAAAACCGAACCACAGGGACATTCAGGAGTTGTAAAAGCTGTAAAAGCCAGCGTTACGGTAAATCCATGCCAGGGCTGTATTAAAATTGCAGATCTGATCTCAAACAAGAAATCATATTCCGGGAAATCTGTTAAAGTGACCGGGGCTGTCACTAAATTCAATTCCGGCATTATGGGGAAAAACTGGGTACATATTCAGGACGGTTCAGAATCGCATGGTGAAATTGACCTTACAATAACTACCGACGGATACGCTGAGTTAGGAAAAATAGTAACATTCGAAGGCACCATAAGCCTTGATAAGGATTTTGGTTACGGATATTTCTATAAGATAATTATGGAAGACGGAAAGCTGATAGAATAATCCTGAAGCCTGTCAGATTTAGAGAAAAGGTTGAGAATGAAGACCAGGTAAGATTAAAATTCTTCCGGGATCTTCTTCCTGACCTTAAAACTCGCTTAAAGAAAATATATCTTACTCTTTGCTCTGAATCAAATCCCATAAATTGCCATAGATATCCCTGAATACTGCGACAATCCCATACGCCTCCTCCGAAGGCTCTCTTATGATTTCAATTCCCTGTTGGAGTAAATTATCATAATCCCGTGTGAAATCGTCGGTATAAAGGAACAGGAATACCCTTCCTCCCGATTGATTTCCAATAAATTTTAACTGCTCATCTCCCACAGCTTTTGCAAGAAGAAGCATACAACCTTCGCTACCTGGGGGCGAGACGAGGACCCATCTCTTCGATTCGCTCAACCTGGTATCTTCAACCAGGTTGAAATGTAATTTATGTATAAAGAAATCAAGCGCTTCATCATAATCGCGCACCAGATAGGTCAAATGTGCTAAATGCTGTTTCATAGCTCTCTTATTTCCAGTTTCCAGTTTCCAGTTTCCTCTTTCCAGTTTCCTCTTTCAAAATCAATTCGGCTTACAGAAGATCAGTCCCCGACGGAGGGGCATCTTCAGGAGCTGAGCCCCAT
Organism: uncultured Bacteroidota bacterium; assembly: GCA_903865465.1. Classification (GTDB taxonomy): domain Bacteria; phylum Bacteroidota; class Bacteroidia; order Bacteroidales; family VadinHA17; genus LD21. The sequence goes on along the minus strand of CAIPJU010000724.1, from coordinate 2,269 downwards.
TTAAAATTTGGTCTGGAGCCCATTTCCAGAAGAAGTTCTGCCCCGTCTTTTATATCGTCCCAGCTGAACCATGGCTTGTTAAGATCCTTTCCATTCAGTCTCGCACTTTGAATATATTTGTTCTGCCGGCTATTATTCCTCGCAACTAACCGGAATATCTTGTTATTCTGCAACTTAACAGTAACATTATCAAACACCGGACTACCAATATTAAAGACCGGCATGCCCGGAGTCACAGGATAAAAACCCATGCTTGAAAACACTACAAACGCTGAAAGTCCCCCACCATCCTCGTCACCGGGAATACCGAAGGGTGTATTTGTAAACCAGGTATCCAATAGCATTCTGACTCTTTTCTGAGTCTTCCATGGTGCGCCGGCGTAATTGTAGAGATAGGGAATATGAAGGCTGGGCTCGTTGCCCATCACATACTGGCCAACAAGGCCTGTGGCGTCGGGAAATTGTGCAAAATACTGGTACTTGCTCATACCCGGGCTCTCAATAAAAAGCTGGTCCAGTTTCGAAATGAATTTATCAGTGCCACCCAGCAAACTGATCAGACCCTTAACATCATGCTGAACATCCCAGAGATAAGTCCATCCATTGTTTTCGTCATAATAATCACGTGCCCCCATGCCTCCCGAAAGTTTCGGATCAAAATTCTTAACCCATGTTCCTGCAGCTGTTTTTGGAGCAAAAAAGCCAATCTCGGGATTAAAGAGATTCTTATAGTTCCCTGATCTCTTCAGAAAATACTCATAATCAGCATTTTTATTCAATGTTTTTGCAAGCCGGGCAAGACACCAGTCGTCGTAACTGTGAGCCATGGTAATGGCAACGGCCTGTCTTTTCTCAAATGAATGAACAAGACTAACTGTCTCTTTTTCGCCAATTTCGAGAGCAGGGTAATATCCTTTATTGAGATAGAATGTATCGAGGGAGCACATAGGGCCATTACGCCATGGCAGCATTGTAGCTTCCATAGCATTCTTCTTCAAACCTTCATATGCTTTTTCAATATTAAAATTCCTGATTCCCTTGAACCAGGCATCTGCAATTATCGCTGCAGAATGATGTCCGTTCATGCATGGATTGTCGCCGAAAAGTATTGGGAAAGATGGCATCCAACCGCCCTGCTGATACATCCTGATGTAGGATTGGATTTTAGTACTTTCAAGTCCGGGATTTATCATAGCCTGAAGGGGATGAGAAGCGCGATAGGTGTCCCACATCCAGTCGTCGACATAAAAGGCTGTATCATTATCATTATGAACAGCATTGTCATAACCACTGTAATAGCGGCCATCCTCAGAAATGTTAACCATCCTCTCATAATTTCTGTACAAGGCAGTATAAAAGACCTTTTTCTGATCTTCTGTGCCCCCTCTTACTTCAATTTTTCCAAGGGCACTATTCCATTTTTCCTTTCCGGCCGATTTCAGGGCGTCAAAATCCCATCCGGGGATCTCATTTTCAAGGTTTTTACGGGCCTGAGCTCCATCGACAAATGAGATTCCCATTTTAATACCTGTTTTTTCTTTTTCAGGAAGATCGAAGGTGAGGCATAGTGATGCCTGTGATCCTGAGTCACTGTTCATAATATTCTTGGAGAAGCTTTTCTCGCTCTTTATGCAGAAGAAAACTTTTACCTTGTCATTGTAAAGTTCATAGCCCTCAACAGTATTTTGATCCGTAGCTTTTATTGATCCTTCTGCTGTAAGTCCAAGCATCAGATTCTTATTGCCAGGTCTGTTCCATGAAATCCTGTAAAAAGATGATCTTTCTGCAACTGAGAGTTCGAGGTTTATATCGGGGTCCTCAAGCCAGACGGAATAATAGTATGGAGTACAGACCTCGTTGTCGTGATCATAATAGCTTGCCCAAGTCTTCCTTCCAGCAGAAAATTCCCCCGCTCCGGGCATCAGCACACCTGCGGTTCCATTCCTGTGTCCGCAAAGAATAAAGGGAAAACCATTTATCTTTTCAGCCTGATAATTACCTGGCATCCGGTAGATCCTCATCATGCTGTTAGGACGACTCACGAGTTGTACCGTTGTCTCAAGCAAAGGACTTATTCCTCCAATATTCGGATTTACATAAGCGACAAGGGAAATGTTTTCATGATTACATGAAGCAGTTAAAAAACAGCCTGCCAAAAATAATAAGAGTGTTCTGCCCATCGTAGTTAATAAAATTGGTACTAAACAAGTATAATTACAAAATTGTCAAAAAACAATTATTTATCTTTATAATATTAAAATAGAGTATT
>CAIPJU010000723.1 GCA_903865465.1 uncultured Bacteroidota bacterium | reverse complement strand
TATCAAAGTCACCCAGATAAGTACTGTTATAAGCGGAAAAAAAACGTGATTTAGGATAGAAATCTGACTTTTCCGAAACTTTCAGTAAAAACCTGTTAGAAACATCAAGCTCTTTAAGGGAATAATAGCTCCACCCCCTGAGGTAATCAGCGCTATCGCCAGGGTCTGTAAAACTACAATCAGATGAGTCAAGTACAAAAAGAGCTTCCCGGAAGTTGCCGCCATCGACCAGATGGGCTGCAAATTTAAGATCACAGCTGTCGCGCCCTTGTCCGAAAGAAGTGGATGCAAGAGAGATAATAATCAAAAACAGAATTAGCTTAGTCCGCATTTTTATACTAATCTGAATCGTCTCCTTTACCCTTCCTGTATCTTGAAACTGGATCATTATACCGATTTGTAAGCGGATTCCGGGAGAAGTTTTTCAGATCATGCTCAGCAATTCTGTTGCATCTGTTGACACGATCGATCGATGAAAGTATTCCCTTGACAACCCCAAACTCCCTGATGGATTGTTTGCTAAACTCGGAACAACTCGGAGAAAAGAGGCAATCGGCCGATAAATGTTTCGATATTACATTCTGGTAAATGTAAAGTGAACCTCCGAGAAGGATAGCTGCAGGATTAACATGTTTTTTCTTATCACCATCCCTGCTATAAATCCATGATCTTTTTTCATTCCGTGGCAACTCACCGGCAAGATGATTTTTAATCTGGCAGATATCGTTCTTTAAATTGATATTCTGAGAATTGCCGGCAGTGAAGGAAAAAACTATAATAATGGTAAGAAGTATCTTATTTTGATGCTTTGGCATTATCCGGTACTTTGAAGTCAAAATAACTGTTCTCCGGGAAATCAGAAATCCGGACGTTGGAAAACACTGACAATCTGATTGTCGAGTCGGCTTTGCCGTTGTAGGCTATTTCAGTGATCCTCAGCGGAAGACTGAATGAGTTCAAATCACTGTATTTGCTGTAATATATTTTCTTGATAATGTTACCCTTCGTATCAAGGTATTCTGCATATACAGGAAAGATATCCTGAAAAACCAGTTTTATTCTGCCAATCACCTTCAGACTTAACGGAGCCAGCCATGTTGTCACCATCAGTCCGTCTTCCCTTTTTGAATCTGAGAGCCTGAATCCCTCCTTAGCAAGACCCATGTCGCTCATTTTGTTATTTACAAAATAATAGAGAAGGTCATTGGTAGTAGAAAAGGCCTCACTTTGCTGAACCGTCACCGAGTTGGTGGACGGGAAATAAATTTTCTCTTCGCCTAAACGATTGGAGATTTTAATAAACTCTGCAGGGTAAGTATGATGAACAATTACGACATCTTTTTCCTTATTGTAGAAAATATCCGACCTGAAGATATTTTTGGTTCCCTTGCTCAGTACCTGAACCTCCTGGCTAACGCTTACACGCCCATTTTCCTGACAAATCAGAATATTTGTCAATAGAAGAAAAACAATTGAAACTAAGGTTCCCCTGATAATTCTCATCCCTTCACCGCTTCATTAAAATTAAATCAGAATCAGGATTCAAAAATGATCCTGATCCTGATCCTGAAAATAAAATAACAGATATAATTTTATGCTAATTCCACATAAAGAATTTTGGATTGTTAACATAGGCAGAGATATCGTTCATATTAATTATAAGAACGATAAAGTCTACGAG
>CAIPJU010000722.1 GCA_903865465.1 uncultured Bacteroidota bacterium | reverse complement strand
CATTCGACAGGCCATCCCAAGCGTCTCAACCGATACGACGGCATGTCGAACAGCTACGGTGATATCCCATACAGCAAAGAGGAACTAGTGACCACATTTGACAATCAGGCACATACCACCGAAACGCCCGTGAACAGTGAAATATGTGTAATTACTTGAACAAATATGAACAGCATGATAATAACTTATACTGACAAAGTTGTACAGTATGTTGACAGTTCGTATCTTTGCACTGACAAAAAATTCCCCCTAAAAAATGGCTTCAATAATCTTCTATCCCGACAAAGAAAAGAATGGAGAATCTCTTCTACTTCTTTCCTTTACTTTTAATCATGAGCGTTTACGACTATCAACCGGATTGCATGTTCCCAAAGACGACTGGGATCAGGAAGCTCAGAAGGCAAAACCGGCAAAGGACTATCCTGAGGTCAATAAACGCCTTCGAGAAACTGTCAACTTTTTTCTTGATAAATACGATGAACTTTTCGCCAAAGGAATTAAACTGACAAAGCAAGAAGTTAAAGTGAAATCTGATGAAATAGTTGAAGCATTTAAAGTATTTACCGGTAGGGAAAAAAGCTATTGAAGCCGCCAGAATTTCACTTTTATCTTTTATCGCCATCTATCAAACGAGATATAAAAACAAGGTTGGCGCCGGTTATATAGCAAAATTATCTGGTCTAAAGAACCACCTTGAGGCTTTCCAAATTAAAACGGGATTCAGAGTTGATTTTGATACAATCGGGAAAGAATTTTATATCAAGTTCACTGACTATTTGAAGGGACTCGGATTAAAGCCGAATACAATAGGCGCTGATATCGGTAAAATAAAACGCTTAATGAATGAAGCCGTTGAGGATAAGCTAACCACAAACCAGGATCACCATAAGCGAGATTTTAAGGTCATAAGGGAAGATGTAGATTCCATTTACCTGAACGAAAATGAAATCAAGGCGCTATATGAAATGGAAATTGAGCATCCGGCAAAAAGAAGAGTGCGTGACATTTTTGTACTGAATTGTTACACCGGACTGCGTCATTCTGACTGGCCTAAGGTTTCGAGTGAAAATATACAGGAAGGGAACATGCATGTTCTCACACAAAAAACGAACGAACCAGTAATCATACCGATTAAACCATTGGTGTTGGAAATTCTTCGAAAATATGGGACCTTGACAGTACCCGATAATCATCAATCAAACGACACCTTAAAATGGATTGGCCAGGAAGCGTATGATAAAAAAATTTATAATGGGAATCATAAAAAATTCCTGGAGATAAGGACCCATACAGCCAGAAGGTCATTTTCGACCAATGCTTATCTGGCAGGTATTCCGATGCGTGATATTATGCAAATAACGGGACATCATACAACAGAGTCATTTCTGAAATACATCAAGGTCACAAAATTGGAGACAGCTAAAAAACTGAAAGAACACCCGTTCTTTAGTTAAAACCAGAATAACGATCACGTGGTTACACAGGTGATCGTTATTGTCAACAAACCGAGAATCTCACTATCAGTAGTTGCTGCCGGTGGCTCAGTTTCACCAGGTAAACCAGCCTGTTCCTCTTCTTTTGGGACAATAGTACCGTCATCCTTCTGGACAATTTCTAAATACAGCCAGTCGTCTTTGGGCAGCGATGAATTTGCAAAAGCCGTCGTTTCTGTTCCGGCATAAGTTGCCCGAATCGGCCTGTCAGTTAATGAAAATCCTCGATCATTGACAGAACTTCTTGATTCAATATTGAAATCCACAGTTGATTCAGTGCTGAAATGGGAGTCAATCCTGACGACATCCTGGTTTTCATATAGTCTTACGAAAACCATCGACGATTT
>CAIPJU010000721.1 GCA_903865465.1 uncultured Bacteroidota bacterium | reverse complement strand
TGACTGATTTGCTGCTGTCGGAGAAGGTTACCTGAAGGGGAATACAACCGGATACTTTATCGGGCATGAATCTGGCACGGGGGAGAGCAATGGTTATGTTTTTCTTAATAGAGTCATAGCAGGCCCGGCCGATTGAGGCCACAAGTTTAACCGGAAATTTCACATAGTTGATCTTATGACTATAGAGTTGTTCCCATGTTTCTGCCGGCATGTCTTTCCTGTTTACTGTATAGTCAGCAGTATCATTGTTTGAAAAAAGCCTTCCTGAGAAATACCAGTCAAGACTGTCGGTATTCTGAGATGAGCTTTTTAATTTTATCACCGATGGCAACATACAAAGAAGGGTATCTCCAATGGTGAAGTCGGCTTTTACATAACTCTTTACAAAAGAGATTGAAGCACTGTCGGTACAGAAACTACTCTTGCCATAAACAACCTTTATATCAATACTTCCCGAGCCTTCAACTTTATACATCAGTGAATCGGTACCATTAATAACAGAGGTTTTTCCTTCTTCGGTGATCTTCCATATATATTCAGGAAGTCCTGTTGTAGAATATTTAAAAACATAACTCCCGTTGCACAGGTATGATTTATCGACTTTTATTCCATTTGCATCATAGACCGATAGTGTTCCTTTTGGGTATCCAACAGTGATGTATGATTTCCTGAGAAGGGAATCAGAACATCCGTAGAGGTCAGTTGCAGTAAGTTTTACACTATAGTTTCCATTGATCCGGTAAACTGATGAGCCGCTTAACTCACTTGAGTTCTCCCCATTGCCAAAATTCCATTTCCAGGCAAGGTCCGATGCCCCGGTTGAATTGTTTGTATAATATACGCTTAATGGGGGACGGCATGCGAAGGTATCAGATGCCGCGAATGAAACATGCGGTTTTTCAGTAACAGTAATTACTTTTTCAGAACTTAGAATGCTTGAACATCCGTTTTTATCGGTTACCGTTAAATTCAAATCATAGGTGCCGGTGTTGGAATAGCTGTTTTGAACAGATAGGCCCTCCTTGTAAACACCATTTCTGAAATCCCATAATGTCTTGGTTATTTCAGCGTCTCCAGCAGTTGAAGATGATGTAAGATTTACTGTCAGAGGAGCACATCCAATGACCTTGTCGGCCGTGAAGCCAGCTGCAGGCCCCATGGCAATAGCGATAGTCATGCTGGTACTGTCAGTATTTACACCGTCAGTAACTTTCAGTGTTACAGTGTAATTGCCTGATTTTGTATAGACCTGCTCCTTTGATGAATTGTCATTAGCAGTAACAACAGCTCCGAGACCAAAATTCCAGATGTAAGTAATGCCGAGTCCGGAGCTTGAACTATTTGTAAACCTCACTATTGTCGGAGCACAATTACTGACTTTTGTGTAGGAGAAACCTGCAGTTATTCCTGTGGCAGAATTAATAAAGGCAGTCAGGAAAATAAGGATGAGGCAGTATTTAAATATGACTTTCTTCATTCAATAGGTTAAATGGCAAATTAGTGGTACCAGAATTCCTTTGATCCGCAACGGGTTACGGTGGCTGCGGATCGGGCAGGAATTCTGTATTCGAGCATTATTTCGTGTGTACTGTATCTGTAATAATTCGACAAAAGGCTCTGGTCGTACGCATATCCGATCCGAAGATAAGGAGAAACCATGATTCCGCAAAGCAATGTCGCCTGATTTGATGAACGGTAAGTAATTCCAAAGTCAAGAAACTCCTGCGGCCCCTTAATAAGTGGTCCTTTGATCAGTTTCGATTGCTGTTTGAGCCTTAAGGAGACATTTCCTTCAGCAATAGTCATATTATAATTGTTAACAAGCTGTATTCCAAAACTATAGGAGTATGTTCTTGGTTCATCATTTCTGTAAATCGCATATCCATATCTATGGTTTGTGTTTTGAAAGTAGGAGTCTGATTTTGCTATTGAGAAAAGATGCGTTGATGACAAACCATAAATGAAATGAGCGTTTTGGAATTCGAATCCGACATTAAGATCGGGACTGGTAGTTTTCCTGTAGGTATAAAATAATGTTGGATCTGATGGATTATCGGCTTCAAGTAATGAACCGTTAATTGACCTGATATAAAGTCCTCCCGAAAGTCCCATTGATAAAGCCCAGCCATTTCTTCCAGCTATCCTGAAGGCATAAGTCAGCATTGGATTCATGGCCTGGGTAGCGCCTATCCTGTCATTGACAAAAGAGAGCCCGACTGCGGAACGTATTGAGTGGAAGTATTCTGATATCTGGATATTATAGACCGATGGTGCGCCGCTTATTCCAACCCATTGGTTCCGTGCGCTTGCATAAAGATACAGATAGTCAGTACGGGCAATGAATGCGGGATTGTAGTTCGCCCTGTTGTTCCAGTGAGTCGACATACTTATGTCCGATTGGGCTCTAACCCTCACCGGCAAAAACATAAATATGAATAAAATAAAAAAGTATTCCCGTTTCATTACAAATTCTGTTATCTGATCAAAATTACATAACCTCTCCTGTTGTGAACTCTCTCTTTACTGTCGAGGTATATTAGGTTATAAAAGTAAGTGTCAGGATCGGCAGGTTTACCGTTATACCTTCCATCCCATCCTTTAGTTCCGTTGTATAAAAGCATACCGTTCCTGTCAACTATCTCGATGGAAAATCCGGGCATAAATATATCATTTATTTCGTCCGAATTTGGTGTGAATACATTTGGCACAAAAGGAACAACTTCAAGATATTTACTGATACTATCAGTGCATCCATGCAGTGAGGTTGCCAACAGGCTTATTTTGTAATAAAGGACGGAATCGATGATATTGTAAGAATGGCTTAGGGCCCCGCCGGTTTCATATGAACCATCGCCCAGGTTCCAGTCATAATTTATAGTGCTGAGTCCGGCGCTCTTTAACGACAGATTATAATGTTTCCTGTCGAGGGCTGAAGGGCTAAAGGTAAAATCAGTTTCCGGTAAAGGATAAGCTGATACCTTAAATGAGATCGTCTTTTTACAACCTCGCTTGTTTGCGCCGGTAACAGAGTAGGATCCTGATTTTGTGACAACAATTGTATTGCTGGTATCTCCAGGGGTCCAGAGATATGATTCAGCGCCTGATGCGGATAACGATATTGAACTATTTCCGCAAATAATGGTGTCATTACTTTGAGTGAATACCCAATCCGGTTCCGGAGTAATGGTTATATAACTGGTATCTGAAATACATCCGGTGGTCGAATGGCCAACGAGCCAAAATTTTCCGCCAGGTGCAGAGACCTCTATCGAATCTGCGTGGGAACTTGTGTTCCAATCGTAAATGGCTGCCCCATGAGCCTTAATAAATGTTCCCAGACCGGGGCAATAGGTTGTATCACCAGACAATCCTACCAGCGGGGGAGAAAAGGACTCGACAGTTTTGGTTATTGTATCGGTACATTCCGATGGTGGATTTTTCACGACAAGTGAAACCGTATGAAGCCCGGAGGTTTTGAAAGTATCGACCGGACTTTTTATGTTTGAGGTGCTGCCATCTCCGAAATTCCACTCGTATGTGAGGCTTCCATGGTTGGTTGCAGACTGATTTGTCAACTGAACTGCATTCTTGAAACAGTCGAGCATGAAAGATCCGAATTCAGCCTTTAGATTATATTTCTGAATGGATGTATTAAGTGAAACAACGCAACCTGTGGCTGATGTCATCTGACATGAGAAGGACTGTTTTTCCTGTGGCACTTCAACAACGTGATTCTGAGATGTATCGACTATAGTGCCATTACTGTCTTTCCATTGATATGACTCGAAACCCTGCGGGGCTTTAAGTATTGCTACCGTATCGGAAGCACAGTATTTGGTTATAATATACATGGGATGGCATTCAGCCACAAAATAAGCGTACCCGTAATGAAACCTGTGAGCGCAATCGGCCGTCATGAATTCAATAGTAATAGTCTGACCCATATATTTGTGCAGATCGGCTCCGACCGAGGTCCAGTCTCTCCAGATTACCGGACTTACCCCCGGTCCCTGCTGACCTGTAGGTGTATATGTCTGAAATCCTTTTACTGTTTTATTGGAGGCAAAAACATCATAATCGGAACAGTCTTTCAGGTCATTTCCCTTACTGTCATAAAGCGTAAGTCTGAATCGGGGTTCTGTTGGCTGTGTGTGGTCGCTCGCATATTGAAGAACAAGAGCAAACTGGAAGACAAGCAGTGAATTGGTCGAATCAATTTTCATTGTATACCGCAGGCTCTGTTCATATCCTCTGGGATTAGGATCAGAATTTGATGTCTGGTCCCCGAGCCTGGCTGAAAATTTATGGCCCTTTGGTATCTTACGGAGAGCATATCCGGTATTGGCATCATAGGCTGATGTGTCGGACATGATAGCTTGCCTTCTTGAGACAAAACCGGTGACAGGATTTGTATTTATTTGCGGAAATTCCACGCTGTACCTCCAGGTATAGGCACTCCAGTTAGTGAAATTGCCGAGCTCAAACCCGAGATTAGCCCCGGTATTCTGTGCTGAAACTGAAGAGCATGCCACAAGTAAAATAAAACATATTAAGAATATGTGCTTTCCCGGCTTCATATATGGATCTTGTGTTTTTCATTGAAACGAGTTTTCGTTTCATGTTTCATCAAATCTATATATGTTCGAAATGACCAAAAAAAAAGATTCAGTGGAATCTATATTTGATCTGTCAGATAGCCAAATTTTGCCGATGAAACATTATACAGTTTAACTGCGTTCAGGAGCAGAGTGAAATTCTGCTACCTCATCAGGACTATATATCCCCTTCTGGTGTGAACCCTCTCTTTACTGTCATTGTAGATAAGGTTATAGAAATAAGTGTCAGGATCGGAGGGCCGGCCCTTATACCTTCCATCCCAGCCTTCGGTTCCGCTGTAAACCTGCATCCCGTTTCTGTCGACGATCTGAAGAGTAAAACCATGCATAAATATATCATTGATGCCGTCGCCGTTGGGAGTAAAAACATTTGGAATGTAGGGAATGACATCAATATATTTAAAGCTGCTGTCGATACAGCCGTGTTGCGATGTTGATATCAAAACTATTTTGTAATAGAGGACTGAATCAATAATGTTATAAGGATGATTTACAACTGAACCTGATTCAATTCTGTCATCTCCTGTTTTCCAGTCATATCGGACTAAGTCAACCGCGGGACTTTTGAGAGTCAGTATATTATGTTTCTTGTCGAGTGCGTCAGGGGAGAAAGCAAATGAAGTTTCCGGGAGCTCGTAAGCAGAAACCTTAAACGAGAGTGCCTTTTTGCAGCCTCTTCTATTAGCACCGGTGACTGAGTAAAATCCGGCTGTGGATACTATGATGGAATCATTAGTTTCACCCTGATCCCATAAATAGGTTGCGGCACCTGAGGCAAGGAGTTTAACTTTGGCGTTTCCGCAAATTATAGTATCGCTGTTTTGAGTGAAAGCCCAGTCTGGTTCCTCTGAAACCCTAATGTAATTAGTGTCAGAGAGGCATCCCGTAGTAGAATGGCCAACAAGCCAGTATGTTCCACCTGGCTTAAAGATTTCTATCGAATCGGCGTGGGATTTATTGCTCCAATCGTAAATAGCTGCTCCATATCCTTTTATAAAAGTTCCCAGTCCGGGGCAATAGGTTGAGTCTCCGCCAATACCAACAAGCGGGGGTGAGAATGATTCGATAATTTTGGTGAGGGTATCCGCACACTCCGACGGAGGATTTTTTGCAATAAGGGTCACTTTATGAAGTCCGGAAGCGCCAAAGGTGTATTGGAGACTGTCCTGCGAAAACTTCCCGGAACCAAGATACCAGTCATATTTTAACCTGCCGTGGTTTGTAGTTGACTGGTTAGTAAGCTGAACAGTATTTGTAAAACAATCGAGCATATAGGAGCTGAAGGCTGCTTTTGGCAAATACCTCTGTATTGATGTTTTAAGTGTTACCAGGCAGCCGGTGGCTGAGGTCAGTTCGCAGGAATAAGATTGTTTCTCATCAGGAACGGTAACGACATGATTCTGAATTGTATCGATAATAACACCGCCTGCATTTTTCCATATATACCTTTCAAATCCAAGCGGCGCTTTCAGAATGGCTATAGTATCGGACGCACAGTATTTGGTAATGAGGTTCATGGGATGGCATTCGGCAACAAAATAGGCATACCCGAAATGATGCCCGAGTGTGCAGTCGGCTGTCATAAATTCAAGCGTAATTACTTGTCCGATATATTGCTGCAGATTTGCGCCGACTGAAGTCCAGTCTCTCCAGATAATAGGAATCTTTCTAAGTCCGGGAATGGAGTCAGGCAAATATGTCTGAAATCCTTTTATATTCTTATTAGACGCAAAAATATCATAATTGGAACAATCGTGCAGATCGTTGCCAAGGCTGTCATATATGGTAAGCTTAAAGCGGGGCTCATTTAATTCGTTGTGATCGGCAGCATACTCTAAGACCAGGGCAAATTTGAAAATCAGCAGAGCATTTGATGAATCAACCTTAAGTGTATACCTGAGGCTCTGATTCCAGTTCCTTGGCTGGGTCATTTCGGAGGCAAATATTTCGTCGCCAAGTTTCGCGGAAAAAAGTGCTCCTGATGGTACCTCTTTTAGCGCATATCCAGTATAGAAATCATACGCCGATGTATCGGAGATGATAGTTTGTCGTCGTGAGACAATACCTGCTGCAGGAAAAGTATTAATCTCCGGCACAACATCTGTTTTGTGCCTCCAGGTATAACCCGTCCAGTTAATAAAGTTTCCGAACTCAAATCCAATATTAACGCCTGAATTTTGTGCCGAAAGAGTTGACCAGCCTGCAAAGCAGATAACACATATCAGCGATATGCACCTGGTGGCTTTCATCTTATTGAATGTTTTTAATCACGGTTAATACTGATTTTCAATGTCGAGTCAAATCTATTTAAGTTATATGAGATTGTCAAATAGTTTTAGTGGAAACCAAAAATTGGAGGGCAGAATACCAGACTCTTAAAAAGAAGTTGAATAATTTTCGGCTTCTGAATTTGCAAATTATCAGGCAAATAGGATTTTTTTCTAAGTTTAAACTCCGTGGATTTTTAAACCTGACAGAATAAAAAACCAGGGGATCTCTTCAATCGCCTGGTTTATATTCTCATTTAATTCTGACTTCTAACAATCAGAATAACAGATTAATTTCGATGAGTGCTTAAGGCTTAACAAAAACAGACTCTTCAATTGGCTTGTCAAGTTCAACTTTTGTGAAAACAAAGTTCATAACGAATTGTCCGCCAGCAATATCCATTTCCATTTTGGTTGGAGAGAAGTAGCCGTCGTTGTTTTTATAATCAGAGTAAGTAGTTACGTTTTCAACCATTTGACCCTGCATTTCAGCCTCCATCTCAGTTTTCAATAAAAAGAAAGTTGAGGCGTCGAAATGATATATTGTTGATTTGTTCAAAGAGGAGCTGACTTTTACTTTAAAAGCCTTTACCCCATTGACTGAATCAATTCCCATCAATTCGGCTTTATAACCCTTAGCTGCAAAATCAACAAACAGGCCTCCAATATAAATTGCATTTTTACCGGAGGCATACTGGTCATCAGTCATTGGTTCAGCAGAAGTCGCACCCATCATGGGGTTAATACTCCAGCCACCCTTGTCGCTGAAGCAGTTTGTTATTACTGAGCCATTTATGTCCATATCCTGCCTTTGGCCCCTGCCGTTCAGGGTCCAGACTTTGATAGTCCCTTGCATCCCCATAGCATCAATTGTTCCTTCCATATAAACTGAAGTCATTTTTGTAAGTTTCTCTTTGCCACCGATTGCCTGGACATATTTTCCTATTATTTCGTCGGCTGACTGGGCTGAAACAATACCTGCAAAGGCTGCAGCGAATAAAGAGAGT
>CAIPJU010000720.1 GCA_903865465.1 uncultured Bacteroidota bacterium | reverse complement strand
CTACCTCGAAGAACTTCACATAGAGTTTTTGAATATTATTATCCTTCAGCCTGTTTAATTCTTTGTCTTTCAGACTGTATTCTGAACTCTTCCAATAGTAGAAAGCCCGAAAGATTTTAACTTCCTGATTTTTACAGGAAAAAAGCAGCAGTGCGGATAACGAAAGCAGAAGATAGTTTAATACTTGCTTAGCCATTTAATTCAATTTTCCGGTCAATAAACTTCGAATACCTGTTTAAGCATTTTAACAGAAATTCAGGATGATCGTCCTTATCCGGCTTAAACTGATTTATTGTCATCAACAGACGCTGGCCCTTAATATTTCGTTTCCAGGTACCAATAATCTGACCGTTTTTTAAAAGAGACGGATAGAAGATTCCATTGTTTGAAATGGTCTTCTTGTTATCAACGCCGGATAAGAATGCTGATCTGTCGCGGTAACAAATTATATACTCATCGAAGGCAGGCAATAAGAGGATCTCATCTGATACAGATTCGGATTTAAACTCCGAATCCGCGAACCAATAAGTCTGGCCGCCTATTGTCTCTGACAGCAGCTGATCCTTATTGAACTCAAGAGCCAGTTTTGCGTTTTTAAGAGACAAGCCCGACCACCAGATAAAATCCTGAATTAAAGCTGGTCCCCGACTTGTAAAGTAGCGGGTGGCAAGTTCTTTTAATGCTTCTTCGCGATTGAACTTTTTTACTCTCATTACCCATTCATCGAGGATGGCATAAGTTTGTTTATTTTTTTTATGCCTCCCGCTGCATATGATTCCTTCAATTTCAGCCCTCATGAAGATATGAGATGCCCTGTTATTGTCAGTATCAATTTTGTTTTTGACTAATTCTGAAAGCAGTTCTTCACGAGTGCAGTGGTTGCTGTCCCTTAATTCCTTTTCAATGATTTTGTTACATTTTCGGATTATTGCATCGGTCAGCCCGAGTTGTTTATCTCTCGAGGCTGATCTCGTTTTTAGGTGAGGAGCGGTTAACTCCAGAATCCAGTGGAGATCATCGGAGGATACAAGGTGCCAGGTAGGCCTCATCAGATGGGTTCTGATGATGGCGCCTGAATCGATCTCCCTGTTTATTTCCGCCTCTGTTGAATTCTGCAGCCGGATTCCCAGGGCCCATTTTGACATATTGTAGTCCTGAGCCTGCATGGGTCCGATCCAATCTACTATCTCTTTTCCTGTTTTGAATTTAGAAAAGGTTAATTGCTGATTAACAGTGCGGAGGTTAGAAATATTATCAGGGTTAATTGTCATGGTCTTATTAATGCATATCGGTATTCATCGCGAATAATACCATTTTTAATAACCGATTTTTCAAATATGCCTTCCAGTTTAAATCCCGCTTTCTCAAGAACTCTCTGTGAAGCCAGATTATAGTCAAAGACCCCGGAATATATTCTGACAAGATCAAGATTTTTAAATCCATATCCGGCAAGGAGTTTAACAGCTTTCGTTGCTATACCCCGGCCCCAGTATGGTTCCCCTATCCAGTATCCGATTTCAGCCGATAATCTATAGATATCCTTCTGCGGAACAAATCCGATACAACCGGCAAGTTCTCTATCAAATTCAATGACAAAGGTCACCGGGGGAATTTCACTCTTACAACTATTTATGAAATCGACAGCATCTTTTTCTGTATATGGAAAGGGTAAAAAATCGCGTACATTATCCCAGATCTTCCTGTTATTGCAAAGTTCTGCTATCCGTTTTGAATCAGAATCCTTAAATTGTCGAAGGACAAGTTCTTTGTCTGTTAATTCCATAAATGTCTGAGTAAATTTAAAAAATAGTTCTTCTGCATTAATGATGATCTCTTTTTGGCATGGAATGCGATTGCGGATCCATGAATTACATTGTAGTTTTTTGAGCTTACTCCTTTTTTCTCTTCATCTCCTTTTTATAATTCTTCACAAACTTTCCAAAATCCTTCTCTTTTTTTCGTCTTTCGGCGAGTGTCTCTTCATAGTAGGCCTTTTCTCTTTCCATTTTCAGAAAATTTTCGTAAGAACTTTTATCTATTTCTTCCTGTTCAACGGCTTCAAGGACTGAACAACCTTTTTCACTGATGTGGGTACAATTACTGAACCTGCAATTTTGGGCAAGGGCGACAATCCTTTCGAAAGTGGCCTCCAGTCCACCTGTTGCATCAGCAATCCCAACCTCTCTCATTCCCGGATTATCAATTAAAATTCCGCCGTTATCAAGAATAATTAATTGCCTGTGACTTGTAACATGTTTTCCCCGGTTTATAGTCTGACTTATTGATTCAGTTCTCATAAGGTCTCTGCCGGCGAGGTTATTGAGAAGGGTCGATTTTCCGACTCCTGAAGAGCCAAGCAAACAGTAAGTTTTCCCCTTTTCAATACTCTTAATTATTGCCTCGAAACCATCATGAGTCTCATTACTAATTGCTAAAAGTGGAACATCTCTTTCCCTCGTTTTAATCTTTCCGATTAACTCAGCGAGCCTCGTTTCATCGATTAAATCGATTTTTGTGAGGACTATTATTGGTCTTATCTTCGATGAATTACAGATCGTCAGATATCTTTCGAGCCTGTTAATATTAAAATCCCTGTCGATAGACTGAATTATAAAGGCGTAGTCGATGTTTGCCGCAATGATTTGTATCTCTCCGGGTTTTCCGACAGCCTGCCTTTTTATTAATGAAAATCTTGGAAATATTTCGTGAATTATTGCAATACCCGATTCATAATTTGTGAGGCTAACCCAATCACCAACAGCAGGAAAATCCTCGCGATTCTTAGCGGCAAAGCGCATATTGCCACTGATCTCCGCCTCAAATTCACCCTTAGCACTCCTTACAATATAACGTTCTTTGTGTTCTGCAATGACTCTTCCCGTCTCAGGCGAATTAAGATCATTCTTTTCCTTAAGTTTCTCGGGAAATTGTAATATCCAAGTTCTTCGAATGCCATAATTACCTATTATATACCCGCTAAAATTGATTTGGAAATAATACAGCCATATCACATGACTCATGGTTTGATACCATCTTACATCTAATTACAAAATGGGGTCCTGCCACGAATCCGAATTTATTTTCCAGGTTTTTACAAGATCTCCTTTAATTATTCCATGCAGAAATAAATTCAAAGCAGGAAGCTATAAAAAACATGGGAACCACAAGAATATAGATGTATCCTAAATCGGCAAGGCTTTGTTTATGAATTTCAAACTTCCAAATCTTCCAGCCCTTGTCAAGATTGTTATTATAGAACTCAACACCGCATTTGATACCAGCTCCGATTGCAAGCGAATAAGGAATATATTGAAGCAGCAGGACAAGAAAATAGTAAAAGGTTGATTTGAAGTTCTTAAACCTGCTTTTATGTTCAGAATCAACAGAGACAATTCCTCCCACCCAACCCTGACAGGATGTCGAAATATATGGAATGAAAATACCAAATCCCATCAGCGTCTGGGGAACGGCACCGATAAGCAGGTTGCCGCCGAAATCAAAAATAGCGGCAGAAAAGTTGTTGCCCTTCTGATAATTTAAGGATGCCTTATCAGTTTTCAGTGCATCTCCAACAATTTTATCCCTTGCGGAAAGTGCAAAGTTATTTCCATTTTGCGACATCAATATCCCTATGATACACGAAATGCAGTACGTGATAAAAATGGTAAGTATATAGGTTCTGCATCGAATTATTGCTGAGGCAATCAGAGTGAATATATTCATCGTGAAGGATACATTTTTTATCTATCTAAGTCCGAGTAATATTAAGAAATTCTCATTCAATTCTTTAATCCTTCCTCCAAGTAGTGAGAAAAAATCAAGGTCAAATTTCTCAACTGTGGGTATTGCTTGTTTTATTAATATTTTCCCCTCCTCTGTGAGTTCTACCGTTTTAGCCCTTGTATCTCTCTTATTTTCCTGTCGTTGGATCAGAGATTTTTGTTGTAAGGTTCTTAGAACTGTTGATGTTGTCATAGGGTCAATTTTTGTATGGTTCGATAAAAGAACCTGAGTAACCTCCTGACCACTCAATGTCAGCCAGTGAATACTTGCCAGCAGTACATATTGCGAATGAGTTATTCCATACTTCTCCAATGCTTTTTTAATCTCGCGATGCCAGAGACTTGTCACCTGCCATAATAAAAAACCGGAACTCTCTTCTGCTTTTTCTACACTGAAAGTGTTGTCGGATGATTTCATATTGTCATTGCTGCCTTAATTTGTTCCTGCATATCTGTTGGTAG
>CAIPJU010000719.1 GCA_903865465.1 uncultured Bacteroidota bacterium | reverse complement strand
CAATTATCTTCAGAGGTAAAATAATATTAAATGGTGGTACTTTACCCTCAAAAGTAGTAAAACTCAATCCATATAACAGCGAATTCCAGAAATATGAAGCTAGTGTTGCCCCTGATAATAGTTTCCAATTTAAGATTGTCGTTTCTAATGTTGCATTTTATGAAGTTCTTTACGGCGGGTATTCAAAAAGCATTTTGTTTACTATTGAAGAACACGAGCCCGGGTTTAAAATAATGGTAAAAGATGGGAAACCCGACCAGATGTTTATTACAAATTCTTATGAAAACGTTGCTCACGAATTTCTTAGAAACTATATTGTTGCTTACCGCGATACCTTGAGAGGTTTCAGAGAATCTTGTGTTTCAAACAAAACCAATTGTATTCGTTATTGGAGTCAGGTTTCTAATGATTATAATATGCACATTCAGCAGCTAATTAACGATTATCCCAAAACTATTACTGGTAAGGTTCTTGCTCCTATGTCATTAGCTCCGGTTGTAAATAATGATCAATCTCCTATCGAACTTATGGAGAAACACTATTTTGATAAGGCAGATTTTAGCGATTTGCGAATATTTTCTACCCCTGATATTGCAACAAAGTTTATCGGATATTTAAAGTATCTTGCAGATACCAGCAAAACCGGACAGTACAATTTTATCAACGATATCTTTATGAGAACCAAGGGAAATGTTGATGCAAATAAAAAACTGGCTTTAGCTCTTTTCAATATTTTTTCAAAAACCAATCGTGAAGATTATCTTCAAACAATGAGCGATTGGTTAACTACACGTCCCTGGGCTGATGAACAATTGCCTAATATTATGGAACAATTGAAATTGATTTCCAAACTTAAGATTGGCAGTCTGGCACCTGAAATAATTGCGCCAAATGCTAAGGATGAACAAAAGAAACTTAGTGATTTAGTAAAAAACACTAATCTTACTATGGTTCTTTTCTGGTCGTTCGACTGCTCGCATTGCATAGAATCTATGCCTGATTTTAAGAAACTGTATGAGAAATACCATCCAATGGGTTTAAATATTTATGCGGCTTCATTAGATACTGATATTGACCAATGGAAAAAATTTATAAATAGCAATAATATTGAATGGATTAACGTAAATGTTGGACAAACAAATCCGGCACTCGACAACTATTTTATTCAGGGAACACCAACAACTGTGCTTATTAATCAAAAAGGATTAATTGTTGAACGATTTATGGATATGAAAGATTTGGAAAGTTTTCTAAACAAAACAATGAAATAAACAAACAAAAATAAATATTTTATGAAAAAGATTATTATAATAATCAGTTTCCTGGCAATGGGTTTTTCATTGCAGGCACAAGATAAACCCGATGTTATAAACAGCATGGGAGGCAGTTCGCAATATGCCGGAGGTTATCTGGCTTTCTCGGTTGGAGAACCTATAATCGGAACGGCTTCTGGAAGTAATACTACTCTTACACAAGGGTTCCTGCAAACATGGAGAGCACTTGCAAAACAAATGGCGCTTAAGCTTTTTCTGGAAGGTTTATATGCAGGAAACTCTGTAATGAATCAGGCACAAGGATT
>CAIPJU010000718.1 GCA_903865465.1 uncultured Bacteroidota bacterium | reverse complement strand
ATCATAATCGGTTTTCCCGATAATATCGGTTTCCATTGCGCCAAAAAAATTCTCAAATGATTGATTGCAGGCAAGGTAACCACCATGCTGGTCTTTTAACCAAATAAGGTCGGGAATCGATCTGATTAAGATCCGGAACTGATTTTCACTATCCTTTGTTCGCTTGATCTCCTGCTGAAGCACTTCGTACCGCGATTCGAGTAAAATAATCATATTGGAGATCGAAATTCGCAGGAGTTCCAATTCCCCGATAAACGGTTTGGTGAGATTGACCGATTCATAGGACTTACTTTGACTAACCACAAGGGCAAATTGCTCCAGTAACTTAATGGGCTTGAGTACAATATTCCAGAGTAAGAAATAGAGTGTTAAAATAAGCAGAACTGCTAGTGCTGTGAAGATTAAAATAGTGGTTATTAGCACTCTTCTGAGTTGTGCTTCAATGAACCTGGGGGTAAGAAATACTTTTACCCAACCAATAGTCTCTTCATTTACCTTGATTGAATGTCTTTCTGAGAAAAGGGTGCCTGAGTAGGGTTTCACCGTAGTAGTTACGGGCTTCCAATTGTCATCACGGGTTAAGGAAAGAATATCTTTATCCGGGTTAATCTGCCTTATGTTTATTGCAAAGATTGACTCGTCAAGCATTACACTTTCAGTCACCTGCAAAATCTGTTTCCTGTCAAAATTCCATAATGGGAGAGCGAGCCCTTTTGAAGCTTGGTCAGCTAATACCGTATTAAGTGAATGTAGCTCATTATAGAGGTGATTCCGGTAAACTTTATAGTAAAAAATACCGATTGTTATTAAAAACATCGATACTATCAGAACCATGACAGAAACTAAAACTGTAACAAGTGAATTTTTTTTAATTTTAATCATCATTGGCCTCCATTAGGTTTTTTTGCAGGATGATAGGTTTTCGGATCAAACCAAAGTCGCTTATCTTTAAATGGGGTTTCAGGGCCAAGCATTGGATTTTTAATAGTGAACATCCTGCGATTTTTGAGATGCAGCTTTTCTATCTTTGGAAGTTGGTACTTGTCAAATATCCTGTCATAAGTACCATCTGCGATCATCATCCGCATCCCCTCCTCAGCTCTTTCTGCGAGTCGTTTCCCCTCTGCGGTTTTTGAAAACCAGAAATACATAGGCATAGGATAATACAGACAGATCGAATCTTCAATATAAAGATCGGGCATTGAAGCCTTGCGTTGATCCACTTCCTCACAGATTTCAACAGCAGCGCGCAACAGAATGTCAAACCTCTTCTGAATAAGCATTTCGAACAGACCATCATAAGATGACCCTGTAATAACCTTAATCCCGCTTGCTTGCAAGATGGCAACATCTATCCAGTCTAACCCCTGGCCAAAGGATAGTTTACGTAAATCGTCCAATGTAGCGATTTTTTGAAACTGATCTTTCTTTTCTTTACGAATGAGAAAAATGCAATATCCCCCAAGGTTCTTATCCACAGGAATATGTATCCCAATGAGCTCCTTCTCAAATTCCGGGCATGTACTCAGGTACATGACTGAAAGTTCCCCTTTGGGATGCATCATTTCAAAAGCTTGTCGCTT
>CAIPJU010000717.1 GCA_903865465.1 uncultured Bacteroidota bacterium | reverse complement strand
TCAACCCACGGTGCCCGTAAGGGTCTTGCCGATACCGCTCTTAAAACAGCTGACGCAGGTTATCTTACCCGTCGTCTTGTCGACGTATCACAGGATGTTATTATTAACGAAGAGGACTGCGGTACACTCAGGGGGCTGGTTGCAACTGCCATCAAGAAAAACGAAGAAGTTGTTGAATCACTCTATGAAAGGATACTTGGACGTACCACAGTACATAATGTTTACCACCCGCTTACAGGAGAATTAATAGTTGAATCAGGTCAGGAACTTACTGAAGATCTGGCTAAAAAGATTGAAGATTCACCAATTGAACAGGTAGAAATTCGTTCGGTTCTTACCTGCGAATCGAAAAAAGGAGTCTGCGCCAAATGTTATGGCCGTAACCTTTCAACAGGTCGTATGGTACAGAAAGGTGAAGCTGTCGGCGTAATAGCCGCTCAGAGTATCGGGGAACCAGGTACACAGCTTACGCTCCGTACCTTCCACGTTGGAGGTACAGCATCGAACATTACTACCGAATCGCGAATCATTGCCCGTTATGGTGGCATCGCTGAAATTGAGGAACTAAGATCAGTGCCCAAAAAAGATCCTGAAAAAGGAGATATCGATGTCGTCATCGGTCGTCTTGCTGAGCTCAGGATTATTGACAAGAAAACAGGCATTGCCCTTACAACACATACAATTCCTTACGGTTCAAAACTTTATATTAAGCCTGGTCAGGAAATTGAAAAAGGAAAACTGATTTGCGAATGGGACCCGTTCAACGCAGTTATCATTGCTGAAATGGGTGGAAAGATCGGATATGACTTTCTCATTGAAGGTATAACTTTCCGTGAAGAGTCGGATGAGCAGACAGGTTTCAAGGAAAAGGTAATCATCGAGAGCAGGGACAAAACCAAAAACCCGGCTATCAAGATTTTAAATGCCAAAGGTGATGAACTGAGAGTCTATAACCTTCCGGTTGGATCGCACCTTGTTGTAGAAACCAATGCCCCTGTTGAGGCTGGTGAAGTTCTTGCCAAAATTCCTCGTGCTGTTGGAAAATCGGGCGATATAACTGGAGGTCTTCCGCGTGTTACAGAATTATTTGAAGCACGTAATCCTTCCAACCCTGCAATTGTCTCTGAAATCGACGGCGAAGTAACATTCGGCAAGATCAAAAGGGGCAACAGAGAGATTTCGATCAAATCAAAGACAGAAGAGATAAAAAAATACCTTGTACCTCTTTCAAAACAGATCCTTGTACAGGAGAATGACTATGTGAAAGCCGGGATACCTCTTTCCGACGGTGCTATTACTCCTTCCGACATTCTGGCCATCAAAGGTCCGACGAAGGTTCAGGAGTACATTGTCAATGAGATACAGGAGGTTTACCGTCTGCAGGGTGTTAAGATAAATGACAAGCATTTTGAGATCATCGTGCGACAGATGATGCGCAAGGTTGAGATTGTCGATCCGGGCGATACCAAATTCCTTGAGAAACAGGTTGTTGACAAACTTGAATTCATGGATGAGAATGACTGGATCTATGACAAAAAGATGATTGTCGATTCAGGTGATTCACAGTTGCTTAAGCCGGGAATGATAATTTCTGCACGTAAACTCAGGGATGAGAATTCAGTTCTCAAACGCAGGGATCTCAGGATTGTTGATGCAAGGGATGCTGTTCCGGCAACCTCAAGCCAGGTTCTTCAGGGTATTACCAGGGCAGCTCTCCAGACAAACAGCTTCTTCTCGGCTGCTTCTTTCCAGGAAACAACCAAGGTTCTCAATGAAGCCGCTATTCTGGGCAAAGTTGACAGGCTGGAAGGTCTTAAGGAAAACGTTATTGTCGGACACCTCATTCCTGCAGGAACAGGTCAAAGAC
>CAIPJU010000716.1 GCA_903865465.1 uncultured Bacteroidota bacterium | reverse complement strand
TATACTCTGGGACAATCAAGATGGCTGGATGGTTTAACAACCACACTCTACTCGATAGTATTTCTTTTTCTGATAGTTCAATTCCTACTGAAAAACTATACCTACGAGAAGCTAAAATCCGAAAGGACAGAAATAAGACTTTACAATCTTAACAAAACACTTGAATCAAGGATTGAAGAGAGAACCAGGGAATTGTCGGTCACAAACGAAAGGCTTAAACTGGCAAATGCGGCTGGTAACTCAGGCTCCTGGGACTGGGATCTTGTTAAGGATGACTTTTTCTGGTCCGAAGAGTTCATGAAACTTTACGGTATGGATTCATCAATGGCTCACGGAATGATGTGGATGAGGAAGGTACACCCTTCCGATCTTAAAATGGCCGAAAATATGTTTCGCGATGCCATCGCAAATAAAATCCAGCTGGTGAATGAGTACAGGATAATTATGCCTGACAATTCAGTGAAATGGATCCGTACCGTTGGAAAAACCACCTATGAAGGAGATAAGCCATTAAGAATGACGGGGATATCGATGGATATCAGTGACATTAAAGAAAGAGAGAAAGAACTGGAGATAAAAAACCATAATCTCAGAATTGCCGGAGAGACTGCCTTGTTTGGTGTCTGGATCTATGAGCTTGAAAACATGATACTTGTATGGTCCGACGAGGTTAGCAGGATACATGAAGTTCCTGAAGGCTTTATTCCCAACCTCGAAAGAGACCTTGAATTTATTTCTCCCGAATTCAGGGAAAGGATAAGAAACCGTTTTCTGGATTGCATATTAAAGGGGCTCCCTTTTGATGAAATATTACAGATTAGAACATTCAACGCTAACCTGATTTGGGTAAGATTCACCGGTGAAGCTGAACGGGACCCTAGCGGAAAAATAGTGAGGATTATTGGGTCGTTTCAGAATATTGATATTATAAAAAGAACTGAGGAAGAGCTCATTGAAAATTATGACAAATTCCTTGCCCTGCTCAATTCGGCAGCTGAAGGTATCTATGGATTGGATCATGATGGAAAATGCCTCTTCGTAAACAGATCATGTCTGAGGATACTTGGTTATGAAAATGAGGACCACTTCCTGGGGAAGAATATGCATGAAAAAATACATCACACTCATCCCGATGGAACTTATTTCGATGTTAAAGATTGCAGACTCTATCAATCCCTGAAAGTTCAGAAAGGATCTCACGCAGATGATGACTTTGTGTGGAAGTCCGACGGGACAATGATTCCTGTTGAATACTGGTCTTATCCGATAAGGACATCCGGCAAAATACAGGGAACTGTAGTCACTTTCTTTGATATTACCGAAAGAAAACGGGTTGAGAAAGAGCTTCAGACTGCAAAACTTGAGGCTGAGATAGCTAACAGCGCCAAGAGAAAGTTTCTGCTTAATATAAGCCATGAGTTCAGGACTCCACTGAATGCTGTAATCGGATATGCTGAGATGCTCGAATCGGCCGAAGGCAAGGCCAGGAAAGAATATAGTGAGTCAATAAAATCAAACGGCATAAGGCTGCTTGATATGGTCACTAACATTCTCGAACTGATCAGAACTGAAAAAGCTGAAATAGAACTTGAAAATGATGATGTAGATATCCACAGTTTCTTCGGTGAGTTCGCCAGGATATTCAGAAGCAATATTGAAGAAAAACATCTGATTTTCAGAACAAATATGGCTGAAGAGCTGCCAGTTTCTGTTTTTACTGATGAAAAAAGACTTCGCCTTGTTGTTACCAACCTTGTTGACAATGCAATAAAATTCACTCCAAAAGGGGAAGTTGAACTTAAGGTTTCTCAGAACAAAAACCTGATTTCAGATGATAAGAAGGGTACAAATCTCATTGTTGAAGTTAATGATACAGGTATAGGTATCAGTGAGGAAGATCAGAAAATATTATTTGAAGCCTTTTCTCAGGCTGAAAAAAAGTCCATTACCAAGGGTATAGGGATTGGTCTTTCCCTCTCTCACCGGATCATAAGTAAAATGAAAGGGACCATTAAGGTCATCTCTCAACCCGGAATGGGGAGCAGGTTTATTGTTACCCTGAATAACATAGCTTACAGCAAAGGTGAGACAAAGCTCAACCATCTATATGAGCCTAAATGTGAAGTCATTGATGCGGTAAATGTTATGAAGGATGAGATAATTGATCTTGAAGATCTGATCTCGGAACTTGAAGGCAGCTATCTTGTTATCCGGAGTAGTTTTGAATTACGACAACCACTTGCTGAAGTAAATAAATTCGGTCAGGCACTTGTCTCACTTGGCACAAAACATAACTGTACTCTTATTTCTAATTATGGCGAAAGCCTTACTGAATCAGCAGATAATTTAAATATAGAGGGTATGTTAAAGCTGCTCAAAAAGTATTCTGAGAATATAGAAAGGCTTAAAAGCTAAAATTGTACCCCTTATCAGTGTGAGGGTGCGGAGGAAAGTGAGCGTGAAAAATCTTCCTCCTTCGCCTTAATCATGTTTTTACACCTATCTGCTTTTATATTGCAGAATTGTATACTGTAAGGGTTTTCCTACACGAAAATCAGCATTATTCTTACAAACTATTGACACTCTTCTTACATAGCATCAT
>CAIPJU010000715.1 GCA_903865465.1 uncultured Bacteroidota bacterium | reverse complement strand
CATTACCGAGAATATGGTAGGCCATAAACTGGGAGAATTTTCACCAACCCGCACATTCAGGGGACACTCAGGTAATAAATAGTAATGTAAACATCGAAAAACATTAAAAAATGGGTGCAAGAAAAAGAAATACAGCTGACCAGAAAAAGGAGGCCGCCAAAAGCAGATACCAGGCGATCCTGAAAAACTGTCCAACGTCTCCGCGCAAAATGCGTCTGGTTACCGATCTTATCAGCGGAATGGAAGTAAACAAGGCGCTTGATGTCCTGAAATTCAGTTCACAGGAAGCATCACGCAGGTTAGAGAAACTTCTTCTTTCGGCTATTGCAAACTGGCAGGCGAAAAATGAAGGAGTGAGGGTAGAAGAGAGTAATCTGTTTGTTAAGCTTATTCATGTCGACGGCGGACGTTCATTGAAAAGACTTCAAACCGCGCCGCAGGGACGGGCTTACAGACTTAGAAAAAGATCTAACCATGTAACTCTCGTGCTCGACAGTATGAATAAGGATGTTGAAAATACCTCAAAATAGACCAGATGGGACAAAAAGTAAATCCGATAAGCAACAGATTAGGCATAATCAAAGGATGGGATTCAAACTGGTTCGGCGGAAAAGATTTCTCCGGGAAGCTTGTTGAAGATACCAAAATAAGGGAATATCTGAGCGCCAGGCTTGCAAAAGCAAGTATATCCAAGATTATTATTGAAAGAACTCTCAAACTTATCACTGTAACTGTTAATACAGCCCGCCCCGGTATCATTATCGGAAAAGGTGGACAGGAGGTTGACAAACTTAAGGAAGAACTCAAGAAAATCACCAAAAAGGAAGTCCAGATTAATATTTTTGAGGTAAAACGTCCGGAACTCGATGCCAATATAGTTGCCACGAACATAGCCCGCCAGCTTGAAGGAAAAATCTCTTATCGGCGTGCTATTAAAATGTCAATAGCATCCACAATAAGGATGGGAGCAGAAGGTATCAAGGTTATGATTTCAGGACGCTTGGGTGGAGCCGAAATGGCCCGTAGTGAATCGTACAAGGAAGGTCGTATTCCACTTCATACACTTCGTGCCGATATCGATTATGCTCTTGCTGAAGCTCATACCAAGGTAGGTCTTCTTGGAGTCAAAGTGTGGATATGCAACGGTGAAGTTTACGGAAAAAGAGATCTGAGTCCCAATATCGGAGCAAGAAATGCCAAGACCAAGAGTCTCAAGAGGAAACCGAAAAAATAATTAGTAGTAAATAATCTATAACAATATTTGAGCAATGTTACAACCGAAAAGGACCAAATTCAGGAGAGCCCAGAAGGGAAGAATGAAAGGAAATGCGCAAAGAGGCAACCAGCTGGCATTCGGGTCATTTGGAATCAAAGCCCTTGAGGAGCACTGGATTACCGGGAGGCAGATTGAAGCAGCCCGTCAGGCAGTAACACGTCATATGAAACGTGAAGGTCAGTTGTGGATACGAATTTTCCCCGATAAGCCTATTACAAAGAAACCTGCCGAGGTCCGTATGGGTAAGGGAAAAGGAGCACCGGAAGGCTTTGTGGTTCCAATAACACCAGGAAGAATCCTC
Organism: uncultured Bacteroidota bacterium; assembly: GCA_903865465.1. Taxonomy (GTDB): domain Bacteria; phylum Bacteroidota; class Bacteroidia; order Bacteroidales; family VadinHA17; genus LD21. The sequence goes on along the minus strand of CAIPJU010000715.1, from coordinate 5,795 downwards.
TTTGAAGCTGAAGGAGTTCCCTATGAAATAGCCAAAGAGGCTATGCGCCTTGGAGCTCAGAAACTTCCTATCACAACGAAATTTATTGTTAGGCGCGATTACGTAAAGGAATAATACTTTGACACAGATGAAAACTTCAGAAATAAAAGAATTAAGCACTCCGGACCTCATCGAAAGAATCGATACCGAGAAGACAATGCTCGTTCGTATGAAGCTGAACCATGCAATTACTCCCCTCGATAACCCTCAGAAGGTTAAACAGGCTAAGCTTACAATTGCACGTCTTTTGACCGAATTGCGTGAAAGAGAGTTGAATAAGAAATAATATAGCCAGATCAGCAATGGAAAGGAATCTTAGAAAAGAACGTATAGGCGTTGTGGTTAGTACCAGCATGGACAAATCAATAATTGTGGCTGTCAAAGGGAAAATTAAACATCCCATTTATGGCAAGTTCATAAACCGGACAAGCAAACTGATGGCCCACGATGAGGAAAACACCTGCAATGTCGGCGACACAGTGAGAATTTCGGAGACCAGGCCTCTGAGCAAAAACAAGTCCTGGAGATTAATTGAAATTATCGAAAGAGCTAAGTAATCATGATACAACAGGAAAGCAGATTGACCGTAGCCGATAACTCGGGAGCCAAAGAGGTATTATGCATCAGGGTCCTGGGAGGTAGCAAGAAAAGATATGCTACCGTAGGCGACAAAATAGTCGTGAGTGTGAAATCAGCACTCCCTTCAGGCGAGGCAAAAAAAGGGACTGTCAGCAAGGCAGTTGTGGTTAGAACGAAAAAGGAGATCCGTCGCGCCGATGGTTCATACATCAGATTTGATGATAATGCAGTGGTACTCCTTAACAATGTGAATGAAGTTCGCGGAACACGTATCTTCGGCCCTGTGGCCAGGGAACTTCGGGATAAGTATATGAAGATTGTTTCACTGGCACCTGAAGTGTTGTAATACTTTTAATAATACAGCGATGCAGAAGAAATTGAATATAAAGAAAGGCGACACCGTTATGGTAATTACCGGTGAATCGAAAGGCCAGAAAGGCCGCGTTCTTGAAGTAGACAGGGAAAAGGAAAGAGTTCTTGTTGATGGAGTAAATATGGTTTCAAAACATACCAAGCCTAATACAAAAGCTCCTCAGGGAGGTATCATTAAAAAAGAAGCTCCGGTTCATATCTCGAACCTCATGCTTGTAGATCCCACCTCTGGAAAACCAACCCGCGTTGGAAGAAAACTTAATGATAAAGATAAATTAGTGCGTTATTCTAAAAAATCAGGAGAGGAGATCAAGTAATGTATACACCTGCACTGAAAACAAAGTATAAAGACGAGATCGTCTCTGCATTAATGAAGGAATTCAGTTATAAGACCGTGATGCAGGTCCCCAAACTTGAGAAGATAGTCATCAACCAGGGAATGGGACAGGCGATTGCTGACAAGAAACTTCTTGAATTCGGAGTTAAGGAAATGTCCGATATAGCAGGACAGAAAGCTGTTCAGACTATCTCAACAAAAGATATTTCGAACTTCAAACTCAGAAAGAACATGCCTATCGGAATTATGGTAACCCTACGCAGGGAAAGAATGTTCGAATTTCTTGAAAGACTTATTAGCGTAGCGCTTCCACGTATCCGCGACTTTAAAGGGATCAATTCAAAACTCGACGGAAGAGGAAATTATACCCTCGGAGTAACAGAACAGATTATCTTCCCGGAGATTGACCTCGACAAAGTGGCAAAGATTATGGGACTCCAGATTACATTTGTGACTTCTGCAAATACCGATGAAGAAGCATTGGCGCTCCTCAGGCATTTTGGTTTACCATTTAAAAAATAATATAAAACTAGTGATATGGCCAAAGAATCAATGAAAGCCCGCGAGGTAAAACGCGCAAAACTGGCTCAGAAATACGCTGCTAAACGTGCACAGCTCAAAGCTGACGGAGATTATGTCGGATTGAGCCGTTTGCCTAAAAACTCAAATCCCAACAGGATGCATAACAGGTGCAAAATTACAGGTCGTCCAAGGGGATATATCAGGCAGTTCGGAATTAGCAGAATCCAATTCAGGGAAATGGCTTCCTCAGGCCTCATACCCGGAGTAAAAAAAGCCAGCTGGTAAATTTTCAATGAATATAAACTACATTAAATATTAAAAGATGACTGATCCAATTGCAGATTTACTGACCAGAATAAGGAACGCCATTATGGCCGGTCATAAGGTTGTGGAGGCACCAGCATCCAATCTTAAGAAAGAGGTTGCCAGGATTCTGTTCGAAAAAGGCTATATACTCAGCTATAAGGTTGTTGAGGGTGAAGGACCGCAGGATGTATTGAAAATAGCTCTTAAATATAATCCTAAGAGCAAACAACCTGCCATTAAAAAAATAAAGAGAGTCAGCCGCCCGGGTCTGCGCCAGTACATCGGCGTTGACGAGATGCCGAGAGTTCTTAATGGCCTTGGTATTGCCATTATTTCCACCTCAAAAGGGCTAATGACCGACAAAGAGGCTAAAATAGAGAAGATTGGCGGAGAAGTGTTATGTTACGTTTACTAATAGGAGGATAGCTTAATGTCACGAATAGGAAAATTACCTGTAAACCTGCCCAAAGGCGTCACTGTATCAGTCAGCGATACCAATGTGGTTAGTGTGAAAGGACCACTGGGCGAACTGACCCAGGCGGTTGACAAAGATCTTAAAGTAGAAGTGGTTGGAAACCTGATTCATGTATACAGACCTTCGGAATCCAAAAATCACAAGTCACTGCATGGTCTTTACCGGGCACTCATTGCCAATATGGTGGTTGGTGTTTCAGAAGGATATAAAAAGTATCTTGAGCTGGTTGGTGTTGGCTACCGTGCTGAAGCTAAAGGTCAGAGCCTCGAAATGAGTCTCGGCTTTTCACACGAAGTCATTATCCTCTTACCCGATGAGGTTAAGGTTGAAACCAAAACCGAGAGAAGGGCTAACCCGATAATTACCCTTACATCAATCGATAAGCAGCTGATCGGGCACGTAGTTGCTAAGATCAGGTCCCTTCGTCCGCCAGAACCCTACAAGGGCAAAGGTATCAAGTTCGTAGGTGAACAGCTTAGAAGAAAAGCCGGAAAATCAGCCGGTTCCTAAGGTGTAAAATGTACCATGGATAGATAGTTGAAAAAAAAAATATTGAGGGTAAATAATAAGTAAAGTTTTATAAACCCTTAATCTGGAAAAAGAAAAAAATCATGGCCTTAACCAAGTTGGAAAGACGATCAAGGATCAGGATGAGGATCCGGAAAAAGATAAACGGTACTGCCGAAGCCCCAAGGCTTGCAGTGTACCGCAGCAACAAACAGATCTATGTTCAGGTAATAGACGACCTGAATGGAGTTACTCTTCTGTCGGCATGCTCAAAAGAAAAAGAGATTGCATCACAGGAAGGCATTAAGAAAGTAGACCAGGCAAAACTTGTCGGTACACTTCTTGCCTCCAAATGCAAGGAAAAAGGCATTGAGAAAGTTGTCTTCGACAGGAGCGGTTATAAATATCATGGCAGAGTTAAATCATTGGCTGAAGCAGCCCGCGAAGGCGGTTTAAAATTCTAGTTAATCATGGGAAACGGTATAAGAAAAGTTAAAACCAGCGATCTCGAACTTAAGGACAGACTTGTCAGTATTCAGAGAGTTACAAAAGTTACCAAAGGGGGCCGTACATTCAGCTTCTCAGCAATTGTTGTGGTTGGCAACGAGGATGGCATAGTAGGCCACGGCCTTGGTAAAGCCAGCGAAGTAACTACTGCTATCGCAAAAGGAATCGAAGACGCTAAAAAGAACCTTATAAAGGTGCCTGTAATTAACGGAACAATTCCTCACGAACAGGTTGCCAAATTCGGTGGCGCCAAAGTATTCATCAAGCCTGCATCGGATGGTACCGGTGTAAAAGCAGGTGGTGCCATGCGTGCAGTACTCGAGAGTGTGGGTATTAAAAACGTCCTTGCAAAGTCGAAAGGTTCGTCAAACCCTCATAACCTTGTGAAGGCAACTTTTGCTGCACTCCTTGAAATGAGAGATGCATTTTCTGTGGCCGAACACAGGGGTATCGCAATGGATAAAGTGTTTAACGGTTAGTAAATAGCATTACGATGGCAAAGATTCGAATCACACAGGTGAAAAGTAAGAACGGAAAACCGGAGAGGCAGAAAAGAACTCTCGAAGCTCTCGGTATCCACAAATTAAACCATAGTGTTGAACATGAAGCTACCCCGCAGATCCTTGGAATGGTAGTTAAGGTAAGACACCTGGTGAAAGTTGAAAATATTTAAGGTATTAAACATATTTTATATACAAAGTTATGGATTTGAGTAACTTAAGACCTGCAAAAGGATCAGTTAAGAAAGGTAAGCGTCTCGGTCGTGGCCAGGGTTCTGCCAGAGGTGGAACTTCAACAAGAGGCCACAAGGGCGCAAAATCCCGTTCAGGTTATAGTAAGAAAGTCGGTTTTGAGGGAGGTCAGATGCCACTTCAGCGCCGTGTCCCGAAATCAGGTTTTAAAAATATAAACCGCAAGGAATACAAGGGAATAAATATCAGTACTCTTCAGTACCTTGCTGAACAGAATAATATAGAAATTATTGATTTTCAGGCGCTTGTATTAGCAGGGCTTGTATCGAAGAATGCTTCTGTCAAGATTCTTGGCAAAGGAACTCTCGAGAAAAAGCTTGTAGTGCATGCCCATGCATTCAGCAAATCGGCAAAAGAAGCAATTGAAGCTAAAAACGGAACCGCTGTAATACTGTAATTTCATGAGACTGATTCAGACCATTAAGAATATCTTTAAGATTGAAGATCTTCGTGCAAGGCTGCTCTATACCTTCGGGATCATTTTATTGTATCGTCTGGGAAAATATGTAACACTTCCCGGAATCGATCCCTCACAGCTTTCTAACCTGAAAAGCCAGACTTCATCAGGTCTTATGGGTCTTCTCGACATGTTCTCAGGTGGAGCCTTTTCGCAGGCATCCATTTTTGCATTAGGTATAATGCCTTATATCTCTGCTTCTATCGTGGTTCAGCTGCTTGGCATTGTATTCCCTTATTTCCAGAAGTTACAGAAAGAGGGTGAGAGCGGAAGACGCAAAATGAATCAGTACACAAGGTATCTGACAGTTGCCGTTCTGATTCTTCAGGCTCCAACCTACCTTCTTAACCTTTCAGCTCAGCTTCCTGCTACAGCTTTCGTTCTTCAGGGCTTCTTCTTTAAGTTCTCCTCAGTGGTGATACTTACTGCGGGTACCATGTTTGTAATGTGGCTTGGAGAGAAAATTACCGATAAAGGTATCGGGAACGGAATATCACTTATCATTATGATAGGTATTGTTGCCAGGATGCCTGCCAACTTCGTTTTTGAAGCAGGAACAAGATTGAATGGTGCCGGTGGCGCGATAGGACTTATTGTTGAACTGGTTGTTTTATTTGTTATTATACTTGGAGTGATAATGCTTGTTCAGGGTACACGAAGGGTTCCTGTTCAGTATGCAAGAAGAATAGTTGGCAATAAACAATATGGCGGTGTTCGTCAGTATATACCTCTCAAGGTTAATGCTGCAGGAGTTATGCCTATCATTTTTGCCCAGGCTATCATGATGCTCCCAATGATTATTGCAGGATATTCACAATCAGGTTCTGCCTTCGTCGTTGTCTTTTCAAATATGTACGGATTCTGGTATAATCTTGTTACTGCATTTCTTATCATAGTCTTTACCTATTTCTACACGGCAATTACAATTAACCCTGTACAGAT
>CAIPJU010000714.1 GCA_903865465.1 uncultured Bacteroidota bacterium | reverse complement strand
TACGAGAAGTTAATATCTTGTTGTTTTGTGTTGTATGTTCGGTAACCCAGTCCGAATTAAGGTTTGGTCATAACCAGGTTGAACTCCTGCCTTATGGCCACCCTTCTTTTTGGGACTGTTGGTAATTGGGTACGCTTTGCACAACAGACACATCTGTCTGAAAAGCTCCGCCGGGGGCGTAATATCTTAAATACACCTTTTCACCTCAATCCGAATACTTGTAAATTCCTTATATACCTTCTCACTTTTTTTACGAAATCATTATTTGTTATGACGCAATTTTGTATCGTAAAACATATTGCCATGGATACAATAATTGTAAGCTTTTCCCAACCGGTCACAATAAGCTCTCCGATAGGGTACATCATTGGTGTTTTAATAGCACTTTCAATTCTATGCTATCTTATTTATTCTCTTATAAAACCTGAAAAATTTTAGCTGAAAATAATGAAAACCTTTGTTCTGATAGTTGGATTTTTTTCAGGGGTAGTCCTTGTTTTTGCAATCGGATGGCTGATTGCCTATATTACAAAATTTGATCAGTATTTTAAAAATAATTGAGAATGGCCTTAAATGAATTAATTCAGATCTTATTGTTTTTAGCTCTCCTTATCGGCTTAACTCCCCTGCTTGGTTTATATATGACCAGGGTTTTTACGGGCTCCAAACACTTTATGCTGCCGGTTCTGGGAGGTGTTGAAAAGTTTATTTATAAAATCACAGGAGTCAGAAGCGACGATGAAACAACATGGAAAACATATACTAAGGATTTGATTATTTTTAGTACATGCGGATTTGCCTTGGTCTTCCTGCTGCAATTACTCCAGTCACACCTGCCACTTAACCCTTTCAAACTTCCTGCTGTTTCATGGCATTCAGCCTTCAATACCTCAGTGAGTTTTATGACAAATACAAACTGGCAGTCTTATGCAGGCGAAACAACCCTCAGCTATCTTGTCCAGATGTTAGGACTCACTGCCCAGAATTTTGTAAGCGCTGCAACGGGTATCGCAGTACTGTTGGCTCTGATCAGGGGGATTTCAAGAAAAACAACTGATAAACTTGGAAGTTTTTGGGTAGACCTCACCAGGTCAGTTCTATACGTACTCTTACCACTTTCAATTCTCTTATCAATTGTACTGGTGGGTCAGGGCACAATACAGAATTTTAAATCATATGAAAAAAGCGTCACACTTGAAGGCTCCCAACAGGTTTTGCCAATGGGACCCGTTACTTCCCAGATAGCAATTAAGCAACTCGGTACAAACGGAGGGGGTTTTTTTAATGCAAACAGCTCTCATCCCTTTGAGAATCCAACTCCTTTAAGCAATTTTCTTGAATTACTGGCAATACTGTTAATACCCTCCGCACTGACATTTACCTTTGGGAAAATGGTTGGTTCTGTCCGGCAGGGCTGGACTATCTTTATTGCTATGTTTATTCTGTTTATTACTGGTCTAGCTATTTCACTGATAGCAGAATACTCATCCAATCCGGTCTTTGGACATTTATCTCTAATGGAAGGAAAAGAGGTCCGGTTAGGTATTACCAACAGTATTTTATGGTCGACAGCTACTACGGCTGCTTCAAATGGCTCGGTGAATGCCATGATCTCAAGCTTGTCACCATTATGCGGGATGATTGCGCTGCTTAATATAGTTTTTGGTGAAGTAATCTTTGGCGGTGTGGGAGCTGGCATGTACGGAATGGTAATATTTATCATCCTGACAGTCTTCATCGCAGGCCTGATGGTTGGACGCACTCCGGAATACCTCGGGAAAAAAATTGAAGCTTTTGAGGTTCAAATGGCAATTATTGCAATTCTCGCCCCAAGTTTTGTTATTCTTATCTTTTCAGCATTGGCTTCTGTCAGCAGCGCTGGTTTATCAGGACTTGGCAATCCGGCTGCACATGGTTTTACAGAGATATTATATGCTTTCAGCTCGGCTGCTGGAAATAACGGCAGTGCTTTTGCAGGTCTTAATGCCAACACCCTGTTCTATAATATTACATTGGGATTAGGAATGCTGATAGGACGTTTTGGTGTAATAATCCCTGTTCTGGCAATTGCCGGAAATATGGCCGGTAAAAAAATTGCACCCCTTTCAGCCGGATCATTCAGAACTGATAATGGCGTTTTTATTGGATTGCTGATAGCCGTGATTGTGATAATCGGAGGATTGACATTTTTTCCGGCGTTATCCCTTGGCCCTGTAGTTGATTTTCTGTTACTAAAATCAGGCATTACCTTTTAATGAATATAAGTGATGAGAACAAATAAAGAGTCAAGCATATTCAGCAGTGAACTAATCCTCGGAGCATTCAGAGACAGTATTATTAAGTTAAATCCGCTTACCCTGATAAAAAATCCGGTGATATTTATCGTCGGTATAGGAGCCCTGCTAACTACTATAATATTTCTCCTTCAGAGTTTTAACGGCATTTATTCATCATTTAACCTACAGATTCTTATATGGTTATGGTTTACAGTGCTTTTCGCAAATTTTTCAGAAGCAATAGCTGAAGGAAGAGGGAAAGCACAGGCTGAAAGTCTGCGAAGAAACAAAACAGAGACAAAAGCCCGAAAACTGGTAAACAGACAGGAGATTCAGGTTTTCGCCACCGATCTCAAAAAAGGAGATATAGTACTTTGTGAATCCGGCGATGTTATCCCTTCCGATGGTGAAGTTATTGAAGGCATTGCAAGTGTTGATGAATCAGCTATTACCGGTGAATCGGCGCCTGTAATACGTGAAAGCGGTGGAGACCGCTCGGCTGTAACCGGCGGAACAAAAGTTATCAGCGACAGAATTATTATCCGGATAACGGCTGAGTCGGGCAATACATTTATTGACCGCATGATCGCGCTGGTAGAAGGAGCAAAAAGGCAGAAGACCCCAAATGAAATTGCATTATCAATACTTCTCTCAGGTTTATCGATTGTTTTTCTGCTGGCCGTTGTATCGCTGCCTGCCTTTTTTAGTTATGCGCTTAAAGCCTCCGGTTTGCCTCAGTCTCAAAACCTGACCCTGCCTGTCCTGGTTGCCTTGCTGGTCTGTTTGATACCTACCACTATCGGGGGGCTGCTCAGTGCAATCGGAATCAGCGGCATGGACAGGCTGATGCAGCGCAATGTTATTGCTACCAGTGGCAGGGCCATTGAAGCTGCTGGTGATGTTGATGTTCTCCTGCTCGATAAAACAGGTACTATCACACTTGGAAACAGAATGGCTACCGATTTTTTCCCTGCAGACGATGTAAGTGTTGAGGAGCTCGCCGATGCTGCTCAGCTTTCATCACTCTCTGACGAAACGCCTGAGGGACGTTCAATAGTCATTCTTGCTAAAGAAAAATTCAATATCAGGGGCAGGGAT
>CAIPJU010000713.1 GCA_903865465.1 uncultured Bacteroidota bacterium | reverse complement strand
TCTCAACTCTCAACTCTCAACTCTCAACTCTCAACTCTCAACTCTCAACTCTCAACTCTCAACTCTCAACTCTCAACTCTCAACTCTCAACTCTCAACTCTCAACTCTCAACTCTCAACTACCCTACCTGAATGCAACAATCATGGCACCGGTGATATATGCCATAAGCCACCAAAGGTAAGCTGCAAGGGAATAGGTATGAAGTGCCTTTGAGAGTTTGATTTCAGGGCCTGATTTGATTTTGTGACGCCAGAGAAGAAACGCGTCGATAAGCATACCTGTTAGGGAAGAATAGCCCAATATCCCGTGAATTGTAAAAGGACCTCTGCTCGATCCGATAATCATGCAGATAGTGGAGGTCATGTCGAGGATTACTCCAAGAGTCAGAAAAGTCAGGATATTTTTGCCGGCTTTTCCCGTTTTTCGTTCGTTAATTATAAAAATTGTGTATGATACAAGAGCAATGTTGACGATGGTAGTGCCAGCTATAAGTACAGGTTTCATATCAATCGTTTTAAGTTGAGCCGGCAATATAGGGAATTATTTAAAAATGACATAACCCGGTTAATTATCCCTGATACAACGAACCGAAAGGCCGAATTTAGTTGGGGATGTGGTTTTAAATACACCAACGTCACTCCATCCGGTTAAAACAGCCCTGCTCCATGCTACATCTGAACCAGCTGCTTTTGATGACCAAAACAAACTCACCTGGCCCAGAAGCTCAAATTCACCAACCTCTTGTCTGTCGCCACCTGGCAGGGCCGAAAACCCGCTTGCATTTGTGGCAACCGGTGTCTGCAGATTCCAATGGCTTGTTCCGGATTCACTAAGCTTTCCGGCAGCCAAAACGCTCTCCTTCCCCACAGAAAGAGCCGCATCGGGATCTATTGCCAAAACTAAAGTATCCCATTCGCTATCTGCCGGTACATGCCATCCTGCCGGGCATACATTTCGACTGTCTGAAATAGCGAACCACGTATATAATCTTCCGTAAACAGGAACATAGCTTTCATCACCGGAATATGCCCACTGGCATTCTGGATTGATTTCAACATGATAGCCTATATCAAGTGTTGCAGGATTAGTAGTCCCAATTAAGTCTCCATTATTGAATCTGGTAGTCTTAAGGTTTTCTGCCATCCATGTCTGGTTTCTAATAACTACTGTCTTATACTCATTGCCGTCAATATCGGAGATTGTGCCATAAGTAATATCAGGATTAAAAATAATAGGACTCAGCAGCAGAAAAACAATTTCATTTCCATATATGGTTGTATCATTGGTTGTTGCATAAGCTCGGATATGATAAGTCAAACCTTGCTGCAATCCTGTTAAAGTACTCGTGAAATTTCCGCTTCCTGAGCCGTCAGTAGTCCGGGAGTCATTAATTGTGGGATCAGTCATTGTGCTCCAGCATACGCCACGGGCAGTAATAATTGTGCCATCATAAACAGTTACATTTCCCCCGCTTATGGCGCTGGTTGATGTAATTGAAGATACAGATCTGGTTGTTACGGGTGGTTCTTTGGCAGTGGTAAAGCTTATTTCGGAGCCATACGAAATACCGGTGCTGCTGTTAACATAAGTTTTCAGGTAATATGTTGTATTTGGCGATAATCCGGTAAGAGTTGCAGAAAAAGTTCCCGTACCGCTTCCAATTTGCATTTTTGTACCGGTGATTTCAGCATTATTGGTACTACCCCAATAAACCCCTCTTTCGTTTGCACCAGTCAGATCAGAGGAAACAGTTCCTCCCACAACAGCAGAAGTTGTTGTGACAGAGGTAACAGTTGCTGACGTGACTGGGAGAGGGTTATTATTTACGCAGCGCACTGAAAAACCATCCATCATGTAGTTCTGATCATATCTGCCGAGTGCGTCGGTATTGGTGGAAGTATAAAAAATGTTGGCCATTTTAGAACTCCATGGCGTCGAGCTCCACCACTGTCCTGCGGAGCCTATATTTTCAAAAGCATAATTATGCAGGACGTTCCGGCAACCGCCGGGAAGCGCCGTAAACCCGCTTCCGTTTGAAGCACCCGCATTTGGATTTGACCAATGTGATGTACTGTTTTCTTTCATTTTGCCTCCTGCCACGGTACAACTGGTGTAAGTAGGCATCCCGGGGCCTGGTGAGGATGAGTTCCACTGACCAAAATTTATTCCCAGATTTACCCATTCATCGAAACTTGGCAGATGCCATCCTGCAGGGCAGGCTTTACGAGTATCAGTCATCACATACCAGGTGTATAGCCTTCCATACATTGCTACATAATCTTCGATGCCATTATATGCCCACTGGTATTTGGGCTCAGCTTCCGAACCCATGTCCTTTGTAGGAGGATAGGTTGTTCCAATTGAATCGCCATTATTATACCTTGTCGTTCTCAGGTTTTCAGCCATCCAGATTAGATTTCCGATGGCTATGGTTTTATAAATGTTCCCGTCAATATCGGTCACCGTGCCATAGGTCAGATCAGGATTGAATATGATTGGCATCACTGTGATCTGAGTCTGGAACATTATCTCATTTCCATAAGCTGTTCCATCTTTGTTTGTTGCATACGCTCTGGCATAATAAATCATTCCCTGCTGTAGTCCTGTTAAATCACTTTTGAAACTCCCGGGGCCAGCACCATCAGTGGTCTTACCATCGGTAATAGTCGGATAATGCGCAGTGCTCCAGCACACCCCTCTTGCTGTAACCGGACCTCCTTTTTCATCCGTTATATTTCCGCCCGAAACCGCACTGGTTTGTGTAACCGAGGTAACTGCTGTTGTGGTTAATATTGGAACATCAGTATGCATCGTGGTAAATGAAACCTGATTACCATAAGCTGTTCCGGCGATGTTAGTAGCGTATGCCCTTAAATAATAAAGTGTATTTGATTCAAGGTTGAAAATATTACTGATAAAGGGATTCGTAATGCCTTTGTCATTGGTTATACTATCCTCAACAGCCGGGTTACCGATTTTATTCCAGCACACACCTTTGATAATTAAAGGGGCCCCTCCATCGTTGAGAACCTCCCCTCCCGATATAGCGGAACTATAAGAAACAGCAGATGGAGCAGTGGTTGTCAGAACCGGAAGTGTTGGCTTTTCTCTCCTGCATGAGTTTAATATGAAAATCAGTAATAGTACTGTTACAACTTTTAAAAGATTTTTCATAACGCGTTCAAATAAGTTACGAATTTACTTCACTCATTTGTTGTACCCCGATGAATAAGCAGATTAAACAGTTTGGCCTTTCTGAAAATCTTATTGTAAAGATAAAGAAGATATGACATGCCGGTCAAGTTTATTTTTACTGCTTACTTAAAATAATATGAGTATCGGGAAGCACACATACTGAGCCATTTATTTACAGGCAATAGAGAAAGCAAAATGTCACACATTGCTAATAAAGAGGAACACATGGGTACCTGACTCTCCGTCTGCAGTTTCTAATCGGCAAATTTATGTTATCAGAAGATTCTGATCTGTCTCATTCTTTTTCAATAAATACTTCCAGATCGCTTCGTTCACCCGGATTGATATTTACACTTACAAGTTTTTCCCTGTAGCCCTCCTTTTTCACGGTTATCTCATATTTTCCTGGTTTCATGTTCCTGATGAAGAATGATCCCATCTGGGCGCTTCTCTTGGTTCCTGACAAACCATTCGACCTCCAGGTACAGATAGCTCCCTTAACCGGTTGCATCGACGCCGACTCCCTGATGGTTGCTTTCAGCGCCATTGACCCTCCGCTAACTTTTATTATTTTACGGACGCCTTTATAGCTATTACTGAAGCCGGTATCTGAAGATTTTAAAATTGCAGCCAGGGCATCCATCTTATCGAGTATTGCATCGGCTTCTGAAAAATGAAAATCAAGCTGAATGGTTGCATCATGCCTCTTTGTCACAGCTATCCGCGGACCTGTAAGTGAAGCAATGAATTCGGCAATCACTCCGGCAAGGTTCTTCTGGGTTTCTGAACTTATGCCAAATGGGGCAAGGGAACCCACAATTTTCTCAGTATTCTGCAACAGCAGTTCCGAGAAGCCTCTTAGCTGAAGATCAGTCATCCGGTTTAGGTCAGAGATGCTGAAGTTAACTTCGTCCAGCAGCTTTTTATCATCATTAATAGTAGCATAGGCGATAACCCTGACTGCAGTCTCGGAAGCCAGGGTTACAAGCTTATGGCGACTCTCATTCTTGAGCTTGGTATTTCCCGTTGTTATGTTTTTTTGCTTTTCATCACTCTCCTTTATCATTTGTATTGTGTTATTCAGCTCGCTTACACAGGTATCAAAACCCGGAAGCTGTTTGGTTATTTCACCGTTTCCAGCCAGAAATTCACTTACTGCCAGAAACATTTTTAATCGGCTTTCCTGATTAATAGTCATGACATTAAATTTTAATTATTAAAATAAACCAATTGCTAAGAACTATGAAATGAATAGAAAATGTATTACTGATGTTCGTGTGGTGGTGCATGCCATGGTACTTTAAAAGGCGACTGCTCATTCAGTAATCTGACATTACAGGCTTTACACAATCTAAGGTTTATTTCTCCCCGCATTTCAGTCAGATGTTTCAACCCGATGGATAACAAAAGCTGTTTAAAATAGTAAAGCAAACGATGCGGGATTATTTCGACACCCTGCAACCAAATTTCTGCCCTTTGTAAGATAAAGAGAATGCGTTGAAGAGGAAAAAGTGTCCATTGCGAACTAAAAAGGATCCATTGATGAGATAAAAGAATCGATTGTTGAGGTATAAGATTGTATTGTTGAGGTAAAAGATAGTATTGTTGAGGTAAAAGATTGCATTGTTGAGGTAAAAGATTGTATTGTTGAGGCAAAAGAGTGTATTGATGAGGTAAAAGAGTGTATTGATGAGGTAAAAGAGTGTATTGATGAGGTAAAAGAATGCAT
>CAIPJU010000712.1 GCA_903865465.1 uncultured Bacteroidota bacterium | reverse complement strand
CTGCTTTCAATATAATCTGAGTAATAACCATTCCCATAGTATTTTAAAGCCGTATAAGCAATTATACCAAGGGCGCTTTTTGTACATTCGAGAGTCCTGATGGCGCTGTCGTACCAAACATTTTTTTCCTTTCTGTGAAAGAGGTATGAAGCTTTTTGGGCAAAGGTTTCAAATGAACTTTCGCCGTTCTTAAACATAACAAGTGTATTAAGGGCAGGGACCAGAAACATCTTATGAAAATCAATAACAACCGAATCGGCTCTTTCAATGCCCTTTACCAGGTTCCTGTATTTGTCTGAAAACAGCACTCCCATGCCATGCGCACCGTCAACATGCATCCAGAGTTTATGTTTATTACAGAAATCAGCAACAGCTTCGAGCTTGTCATACGATCCTGTCGCAGTAGAACAAGCGCTTGCAACCACGGCTATTACCCTGGCACCGCTTTCTTCAGCCTTTATTTTCAGCTCTTCGAGGCATTCGGTTCGCATATGAAAATCTTCATCAGAAGGTACACTCACGGCTGAACTGCTGCCGAGTCCCATGATTCTGATATTCCGCCCGATGCTGTAATGAGCCTGGGTTGATATAAGAAAAACAGGTTTGCCTTGTTCTTTGACACCTTCATCCCAGATGTTATAGTCAGATATGTTTTGTCGTGCCGCCAACATTGCAGTCAGGTTTCCTGCACTGCCTCCATGTGTAAAAATACCATCATATTCAGTTGTGTAACCCATCAGTTCCCCGAACTTTTTGATGACATTCTTTTCCATGGCCATATTTACCGGGCCCATCTCATAAACTGCAGCTCCGTTATTTAAAAGTGATGTGCAGAGCTGAGCCAGCGCTGTCACCGGAAGGGGAGAGGTTACCTGGTGTCCGATATAATTTGGGTGGTGAATATGAATTGAACTTTCAATAACCCTGCTGAAGAAGGAATCAGGATTTTCATTCTCACCATAAATATCAGCAAATGCGAAATTTTCGACCAGAAGGTCGGGTTCAACCCACGGCAGAACCGCCATCTCTTTTCCTGAAAAAGCATCATTCAGGTAATTGGCAAGGGTGTCAACCAGTTTGTGACCCTCCTTTCTGAACTCTTCAGGATTGAAGGGGGATGTTATATCTTTTTCAGACATGATTTAAATCGGTTTGATAATTTCTTATTTAAATAACAGCTATTCAATGCTATATGGAAGTAATTCCATGGAAAGCCTATTGAAGAATGTATTCATTACATCGTCACCTGCGAACTGCTCCTTCCTGTTAAGGATCTCCTTTAGTGATTTTTTCTCATGGATCATTGAAATAAAAATATCAATAACTCCGCAGTACCCGGCCGGATTTTCTCCGCCGAACAGATAAGATTCAGCCTCTTCATTGAATTTGTTGAAAAATGTAAGAAGATCATTGTATCGTCTGCTCTGCTTTTGAATGAGCTTTTCAGAAAAGGCGAATGATGCTGTGAAATTTTCAAAGCGGATTCTGGCGTTGTCGATGACCCTCCTGCCAAGTTCAGCCGGGTTAATACCTCTTGCGAGGTAGATCTCGGCATATCTGAAGACACCTGTCAATCCGAAAGCATCAAGGTCATCAGCAACCGATAATATTTTTAATAAATCATAACCGGCTGATTTAGTCCGGTATTCCTTGTCATCATGAAACTCTATAGCCGAAAGGGCCTGACTGAACTCCGATTCATTCAGATGGTAATATGAGAGGAAACGGATGCAAATTTCCCTACTCAGACGACCATGTTTTATTCCATGATCAACTGCCATTCCTATGTCGTGAAGGTAGCAGGCAACAATTAATTCACAGGGATTTAACGCTTTGGGGCTGATATGATTTTCATCCAGAGATGTAAGCAATTCCCTGGCATTAAACCACACCCTCCGGTGGTGATCTAAACCGTGGGATGAGAGGAATTCTGTATCATATACAGTTACAAAATACTCTTCTAAAATCTGTCTTAGCTGATCCTCTGCAGAATTGATTAATGAACCCTGTATCATAAAAATAAAAAAAGCAAAAGAACCTGCCTTTTGCTTTTGAACAGGTTCGTGAAGAAAAATTAGCGATTTATCATCTGCTTTGCCAGATCGAGGATTGTTGTATCATCGAATGTCACAATTCCTCCATCGGGACCCTGTTCAAAATGAATTCCAACGCACTGGCCCTTATCAAAGTTTCTCCCTCCGAAATAGTTTCTGACTGTTTCTTCATTCAAATCCAGTTCAGCTGCAATTTTCCTTATACTTCCGGAGGGCAACTGGTCTTTGATCTTCCGGAGTTCATTGAATGTGAGTGTTGTTGCCATTATAATCAGTCGTTTATATTTAGTTAGTCACTTTTCCTTATTGTAAATTCCAAAGCTATATATAAAAAAGACAAATTGGAAATCATTTTAACAATTTTGTAATATTTCAGGTTCATCTTTGCTTGTAAAACACCCCGGAAAAGTCAAAAAGAGGAATTGAATTATAAATTGCCCAGCAAATCAAGAAAAAGCTCAAGACCTTCCTTTTTATCCATGTCAAAACTGTAATCAATGTTCTCAGTAAGATATTGTCTCAACTCTTCACCGGTTATGGTACCAGTATGACCGAATTTTTCAACAACTGCGTCAATATTTCTTACGCCCGTCGAAAGTGCTGCATTGAACTCTTCAATAAAAACATCATCCAGTTTCTTATTGGAGGTCCAGCAGGCGAAGACAAATGGCAGGCCGGTGAAATCGATCCATTCCCTTGCAAGATCGACATGAACTGAGTAATTATTTTCGAATTCAAAACACTGATCTCCGATTAGCACCACTCCTTCGCCAGCTGACAGATTTACAAAATCAAACTCTTCAGAAGTGTTCTTCCAGATAAAATCTCTCTTCCAGTAATTTTTTGCCAGTACTTTCACAAGATTGACTGAAGTACGCGACCTGTAGTCGAGGTAGATGGATCTGATATCTTCAAGCTTTGTATTACTCAGAAGCATGACTGTCCTTACATTGTTTTTAGCACCAATGCAATAATCGCCAATAAGATAATATTCTTTAAGCATGGGCAGTGCTCCTACCGGTATCAACCCGATATCAGCTGTGCCATTTATGAGCTTTCTTGCACAATCGGCAGGGTGATCGGTCTCGATAATTGCTTTTTCCTCGATCCTGCTATTTATCAATCCAAAAATGAACGGATAAGTATTGGCATATTTCACAGCTGATATTCTGATTTTTTGCATACCCTTTTTTTACAACTTCTAAAATAGTACTTTTGTAGTATATTATTAACAGATGAAAATTCATTTTGGTAAATAATGGAACTAAATTTTCTTACTGCCATATCACCACTTGATGGCAGATACAGGAGCAAAGTTAATGAACTTGACCTTTATTTTTCCGAGTTTGCTCTAATCAGGTACAGGTTAATGGTTGAAATCGAATATTTCATCGCATTATGTAACATACCCCTGCCACAGCTCTCTGACTTTAAAAAGGATCATTTCAAGGATCTGAGATCGGTCTATGAGGATTTTGCCATTGCCGATGCTGAAAAAATAAAGGAGAGAGAAAAGATCACCAATCATGATGTGAAGGCAGTGGAGTACTTTCTCAAGGAGAAGTTTTTTATGTCGGGTTGGGGAAAATGGAGCGAATTCATACATTTCGGTCTGACCTCACAGGACGTTAATAATACTGCCATTCCACTTTCAATCAAAGATGCTCTTATTGACGTTTATTTCCCTGTTTTATATGAGCTCAGGGAGACCCTGGCAGGCTTCGCTGAAGAGTGGAATGATATTCCAATGCTGGCACGAACCCATGGTCAGCCTGCATCACCGACCAGACTGGGAAAGGAGATCGAGGTCTTTATTGCAAGGCTTGACGGCCAGATAAAATATTTCGGACAAATACCATATTCCGCAAAGTTCGGAGGAGCTACCGGTAATTTTAATGCTCATAAGGCTGCTTACCCCGAGATAGACTGGATTTTATTCGCCGACAACTTTGTGAATGAAGAGCTGGGGCTAAACAGATCATATCCTACAACCCAGATCGAACATTATGATAACCTCGCTGCCTTATTCGACAATATGCGCAGGATTAACGTAATCCTAATCGATCTTGCCCGTGACTTCTGGACTTATATTTCGATGGATTATTTCAGGCAGAAGATAAAGAAGGGAGAGATAGGCTCTTCAGCTATGCCGCATAAAGTTAACCCTATTGAT
>CAIPJU010000711.1 GCA_903865465.1 uncultured Bacteroidota bacterium | reverse complement strand
GTCACACTTAATGTTAAGGAGGGAGAATATGTAGCAGTCATGGGTCCGTCGGGATGCGGAAAATCCACCCTGCTGAACATTCTCGGGCTGCTCGACAACCCTTCATCGGGAAGTTACATTTTCAATGGGACAGAAGTAGCAAATCTCAAAGAGAGAGACAGGACCATTTTCAGGAAGGGGAACATTGGTTTCGTCTTCCAGAGTTTCAATCTTATTGACGAACTCAATGTTTATGAAAACGTTGAACTGCCTCTTATCTACCTTAAAATGAAACCGGGTCAAAGGAAAAAAATGGTTGAAGACGTCCTTGAAAGGATGAAAATCGGCCACCGTGCAAAACATTTCCCTCAGCAGCTTTCGGGAGGTCAGCAGCAGAGAGTTGCAATTGCCAGAGCAGTTGTTGCCAATCCGAAACTAATCCTCGCCGACGAACCAACCGGTAACCTCGACTCAAAAAACGGTATTGAAGTAATTAATCTTCTTACTGATCTCAACAAGGAAGGGACAACAATAATAATGGTGACCCACTCCGACAGGGATGCTGGATATGCTCACAGAGTGGTAAATCTCTTTGACGGCCAGGTTGTGACAGAGAAATAGATAGAACAGGTTTTTTAATTTATCAGAAAGGGTCATGCAATAGTATGACCCTTTTTTTTTTAGTGTATTTAAGGATATTTTGTCTAAAAATTTGAAGAAGATTGTATGATTAATATACAATAGCTGTCGCAATTTCTTTCCATATTAATCTATATTTCTGAATGTCTGAAACTTATCATTGATGGCATAAGGTTTGAGATTTTTTAATCAATTGAATAAAGCTTCAGCCATATGATAAAAGTATTATTCCGTCACGGATTCCGCTCACTGGTAAAGCAGATGCCATATTCGTTTGTAAATATTCTGGGTATGACCATTGGTGTAGCTTCAGTAATGATTCTAATTATCTGGATTTCAGCAGAAACCAGTTTTGACAAGTTTCATAAAAATCATAATGAGCTTTACAGGGTTGCAATGATTTTTAAAACTCCGAATAAAGAACTTAACTGTGCAGTTATAAATGCCCCGGCAGGACCGGAATTTAAGAAAGAGTTTCCTGTCGTTGAAAATATGGTTCGGTTCGAACTCGATGAAAAATCAGCAATATACAACGATAAGGCAACAAAACTGAAGGTGCTTTATACTGACAGTACCTTCTTTGATATGTTTTCATTCGACCTGATGGCAGGTAACAGGGAAACTTGTCTTAATTCCACGCAGTCGGTTGTACTTACAGAAAAAAGCGTCAGGAGGATTTTCGGAGCTGATGATCCGCTGGGAAGAGAGATCCTAATTGAAGGTGATGTATTTACGATTTCAGCAATAGCTAAAAACCCTCCGGCAAACACAAATATGCAGTTCGATTGCCTCGCTCCTCTCTATTCTGTTTCAAAGAAGATGCATATTGGATGGGATGGAGGTCTGTCATGTTATACATATCTAAAACTGGTTAAGGGAGCTGATCCTGCCGCTCTCGAAAAGCAAATTATGCAATATATGGAGGGTGCCATAAACAAAAAATACAGGGAATTCGGATATGCCTTAAATCCATACCTTCAGAAGATTACTGATATCCATCTTAAATCGGATGCTGAATATGAGTTGGGCGATAAGGGAAGTATAAAACAGATATTTATTTTTTCAGGTATTGGCCTGTTAATACTTCTTATAGCATGCTTCAATTTCGTGAACATTAATACAGCCCTCTCTTTCAAAAGGGCGAAAGAAGTTTCAGTAAAAAAGATTTTCGGATCGGATAAGAAAAATATAATACTATTTTTCGTCTTTGAAT
Organism: uncultured Bacteroidota bacterium; assembly: GCA_903865465.1. Taxonomy (GTDB): domain Bacteria; phylum Bacteroidota; class Bacteroidia; order Bacteroidales; family VadinHA17; genus LD21. Next base: position 5,567 of record CAIPJU010000711.1, on the reverse strand, counting down.
CAGCACTGGCTATACTAATCTCACTTTTCCTGGCTTTCCTGCTTGTCAAAGTCTTTTTGCCTTTTACTTCGGGACTTACCGGTGAGGCTCTGTCGTTTAATATAATCAAGCCGGCAACATGGTTTTTGATCTATTTTTCAATATTTGTTTTCTGCACTGTTTTTGCAAGTTTTTACAGCTCTTTCTATCTCTCTTCGATTAACCCTCTGGCTTTACTAACAAGCACTAACGGCGGCAAAAGGAGACAACTATCACGTAATATACTGGTTACTTTCCAATATGCGATATCAATAGCTCTCACAATTTCCTGTATGGTTATTTATTTCCAGATGCAATTTGTAAGGAAAACCGATAAAGGATTTAATGAGAAAAATATTCTCCTGGTCAATCTCAATTCAAAAACAGCGGCTACATATGAAACCATTCTGACAAAATTCGTCTCAATCGCGGGGGTAAATGCTGTTTCGGTATCTGCCGGCGGTGAGCCAGGGGTTGGATTTTTCATGAACGGATATCTCCCTGAAGGAATGGAAAAGCCAATACTGGCACGAGCCGTATATGTTGATGAAAACTATCTGAAAACAATGGCAATCTCACTGGCTGACGGCAGAAATTTCAGGAATATCAGATCGGACAGCAACAAGGTTATCATCAATCAGACATTTGCAAAAACCATAGGATGGAATCAGCCGGTAGGAAAGTCAATTGCGCGAAATGGAAGAAAGTATGAGGTTATCGGATTAGTGAAGGATTTTAATACCTCTTCACTATATAATAAGACAGAACCTATCTTTATATCAACCGTAAACGAAGTGGGCGAATTCGAAAAAGTGGTTATAAAATACAGCCCGTCAAACCTCACGGAAGTATTGAAGAAATGCGAATCAATTCTTAAAGAGATTAATCCTGATTTCCCTTTTGAGTATGCATTTCTATCAGATTCTATGGCTTCCTCCTATGCAAAAGACCAGAGAATGAATGTTTTATTTCTCGTTTTATCGTTAATTGCAATCTTCATTTCAAGTCTTGGATTATTCGGTCTGGCAACTTTTGCCACCCAAAGCAGGATTAAAGAGATAGGAATCTGTAAAATAAACGGAGCTTCAATTTCTGATATCTTCGCAAGATTTAATTTCGAATTACTGAAATGGATAATAATCTCCTTTATCATAGCTGCACCGGCCAGTTTTTATTTTATGAATCACTGGCTTCAGACTTTTGCCTATAAGAATCCGATAAGCCTATGGCTTGTTGTATTTTCCGGACTATTCACCCTTGCCATCGGACTTATAACCGTAAGCTGGGCAGCAAATAAAGCAGCAAGATCAAATCCTGCCGAGACACTTCGAAAGGATTAATATTGAATTATAGAATATAAAATTCAGAATATCATTGAAATAGTAGTACTCTTGCCCGGGATGGAATCGCAGCTTATATTACCATTATGAATCCTGATTATCTGTCGTGAAAGGCTTAATCCAATTCCGTTACCTGAGTTTTTTGTGGAAAAAAACGGCACAAAAATCTTTTCAAGTGTATCAGATTCCATTCCCGGGCCATTATCCTGAACTGTGAGAACTATCCTTCCTTCGGGGTTCCTGAACCCATTGAAAATTATTTCATCACCTTTACCGGATTCCCCGAATGCTTCCAGAGAGTTTTTTACCACATTTAGAAAGACCTGGGCTAAAAGTTTGTCATCGGCCCACAATGTCAGGTCATCAGGCTTAACATTAACTGAAATCAGCGGTATGGAATCATTTTTGCCTCTTACCGGATAAAAGTACCCATTTATCAGAATTGTAATTCTTTCGAAAAATTCTTTGATGTTAACCCTGGTAAACTCCGGTTTTGGAAGCTGGGTAAGACTCCTGTACGATTCAAGAAAATGAATCAGTCCCTTACCATGATCTTCAATGATATTCAGTCCCCTGATGGTATCTGAAATTATTTTGGGAGTAATTTGTTCAGGCGCCCTCTGTTCCTCCCCCAATTTATAAAAACCAGAAATAGTGGAACTTAATGATGTAATAGGTGCAACTGAATTCATTATCTCATGATTAAGAATCCTGATAAGTTTTTGCCAGGAGTCCATTTCATGTATGTCGAGTTCACTTTTTATATCCTGAAGTGTCACTATTTTCACTTCCCTGCTCTGCAAAATAATCGATTGCGAATGCACTGCCAGACTTAGCAGTTTATGATCAACCTTTACATTTAATCGTTTCTGTTCTCCTGATTCAATTTTCTGCAGCAGTTCAACAAGTTTTGGATCTATGCTTATAAGCTTATTAATGTGCGGGATCTGATCAATTCCAAAAATTCTCCTGATTTCAGTATTTGTGAATTCTACAACTCCGTTTTTATAAAAAGAGATTATTCCGACAGTGATCCGCTCCATCAGAGTTCTATAAAACTTCTCCTGCAGTTCTATGTTGAGCTTTGCATTCTTTAACTTGGTATTTAATTCATTGAGGCTTTTATTAAGCAGCTTTTCATTTGAAAAGCCGGTACCTTCCGGGAAAAATAATGATGTATCATCATTCCTTACAGAACTAAAGAAGAATGCGAGTTTTTTATTTGTCCTGTTAAGCCAGATCCCAAAAAATCCGGTAAGCATAGCAATGGCTAACAAGGAAATAGCTGAATAAACAAGATCCTTCCCTAAACTGACTGCAAAGGTAAAGGCAAACAAAAGAATTCCTGCCTGATAAAGTATTATAACCCGCCAGAATCTTTTATAAATCATACTTTTTCATCTTATTATAAAGTGTCTGTCGTGTGATACCAAGTTTTAATGCGACCACACTTAGATTGTTATCATGCTTTTTAATTGAGGCAGCAATAAGTGTTTTCTCCATCTCTTCGAGCGTAACATTGTCATTTTCGAGCAATCCTTTCGATTTTGAATTAAATGAAAAGTCAGAAGGAGCTATTACTGATGTGTCGGAGAGGATCACTGCCTTTTCAATTGCGTGTTGGAGTTCACGGACATTTCCAGGCCAGTGATAGTTAGCAAGTTTCTCAAGGGCCTGGGTGCTTATTTTCCTTCCCGGCTTATTATATTTTTCACTGAATAAACGCAGGAAGTGAAAAGTAAGTACCGGAATATCATCGACCCTGTCCCTTAGTGGCGGGACTTCAATCTGAATAGTATTTATCCTGTACAGAAGGTCCTCCCTGAAGAATCCTTCACTAACCCTTTCAGGAAGAATGCTGTTTGTTGCACAGATCAGTCTGATGTCAATATTTATCCGCCTGTTTGATCCAACACGCACTATTGAACGGTTTTGAAGAGCACTTAGCAGTTTGGCCTGTGACTGCAGAGAGAGATTTCCTATTTCATCGAGGAACAATGTCCCTTTGTGAGCTATCTCAAATTTTCCGGGACGATCCTCCTTTGCATCGGTGAAGGCTCCTTTAACATGACCGAACATCTCACTCTCAAACAGTGATTCGGTAATAGAGCCCAGATCGACACTTACGAGCAACTCTGAATTCCTTTTCGACAAATTGTGTATTTCCCTGGCAACCAGCTCTTTTCCTGTCCCATTTTCGCCTGTTATCAGTACATTGGCATCTGTACCTGCAACCTTTCGCACAATATTCATCACGTTTATCATGGTTGGTGATGCACCCAGGACAATCTTTTCTTCAGATCTCTTTATCTCTTTTTTCAGGAACTGATTGTCAGTTTGAAGGATAAGCGCTTCTTTCCTGGAACTCCTCAGCTTCCAGGCAGCATTTATTGTTGCTAAAAGCTTCTTATTGTCCCACGGTTTAAGAATGAAGTCGATAGCTCCCTCTCTTAAGGCTTTTACTGCGAGTTCCACATCACCATAAGCTGTTAACATGACAACACTAATATTGCTGTCGTGCCTAAGTATCTCTTTCAACCAGAAAAGTCCTTCATTGCCTGAATTAATACCGGCCTGAAAATTCATATCAAGAATTACGATATCAATCTCATTTTGTTCCAGTACCTGATGAATTCTGTTTGGATTGCCGATTGTAATCAGTTTTTCGACTTCATACTGCAGCATCATTTCGAGTGCATTTATTACACTCCTATTATCGTCAACGATCAGAAGGGTTCCTTTTATCATACCTCAATTTTAGCAAAAGACTTAATCTAAAAAAAAATGTGTCAATAAAATAGACAATTTTATTGACACATTTTGAATTTCCAGCTAATTTTTGAAGAAAACTAACTAATTAAAACAGAAAGATAAAAGAGATTATAAGTTTGCTATATTATTTTTAACAGTTACAAAATCGGGTAGTTTATCAATTGAACAAATTTTAATATTCCGATAAAAAATTTCGGCCCCCTCCGATTCAAACTGAATCTTCCCTTTGGTCAAAGGAAGCTCTTTATTTCCTTCAATCTGCCGTGAATTTTGAAGTATCATATTAACAACACCATTTATCATATGCACACTCGTGCCATTAAAACAATATAAGTCGATTGTATTCCATTCTCCTGTAGGTTTTTCCGAATCAGGGAATTTTTGACAATTTCGACCGTTTACACTTTTAGTACTGAATGTAAAAAGATATCCATCCTTATTATAAACATAGGTACTATCATTTTCCTTCCTGGCCCTTACATCAGCAACAGCACCTGCGCAGGCCCAATAATCACCGCAATCTCCTTCCTCTATCTGAAACTCATGGGAACGAAGCCAGAATCCGCCGTCAGCACCCTGTGGACCTACTGCATAATACATTAATCCACTGTCTTTTTTCCCTTTCCTCATAGGAGGCCATTGCATTTTACCCCATTTAAACTGCAACTGAAGGTGGAAATTCTCAAATTCTCTGGTTGTGGAGATCCCGCCAAATTGTTCTCCAGAGATCCTCATTACCTTTTCACCACCAATCCCTGCAACGCTAAAGACTCTGGAAGGATCAGTATTTAAGCCCGTTGGAACCGTGTCGCGCCTGTTCAGGACAGAATCGTATTTAGGTCCAAGATAGGTGTCCCACCCGGATAAATCCTGGCTATTAAATAGAGATTCCCAAACTGGATTTTCGGCCGACCTGTTCGTGCAGCTATTGAATAAAAACAGAAACAGTATTAATGTTATCAGATTAATTTTTCTCATCGTGGTAAAAATATTAGTTCAGTATGAATATTATTGGAGGTCAGCTAATATAGGATATTTTAATTAAAGTTCTATATGCAACACTCTCAGGATTTATACGTCTTTATATTGAAAGAGACCAATAGAAGAATTAAAAATATTAGCCATGACCGTAAAATTAGAAGCAAATGAAGTTGTTTTGAAGGCCGGAGATACTAATCAGGTCATCGACAATAATACAATAAAGGGAAAGTTAATTGTAACCAACCAGCGATTGTATTTCAAAACGATTAACGAAGAGACTGAGAAATTCAATCTTGAGATCCTTTTTGAAAATATACTGGAAGTAATATTCTACAGCAAAGGTATGTTATTTGGTATCAAAGGGTTAAATGTCGTTACTAAAGATGGAAGATCTCACTCTTTTCCACTTGATAAACGCGATGAAATTGGTCAGTTAATAAATAAGATGTACTGAAT
>CAIPJU010000710.1 GCA_903865465.1 uncultured Bacteroidota bacterium | reverse complement strand
CAGACCAACAGCCAAAGATGGATTGGTGGGGCGATAAGGATGGTATGCTGAACGAACAGGCCCGCCTTTCACTTCAAATGGCAAGCGATGTCCTGAAAAAATACCAGCCTGCCGTTGATGAATCACCCGAAAGGAAAATGGCACTTTTGCTTATTGATAACGTTTTGCACGATGAGAAGGCTAATCTCAGGCCGGCAGTGCAGGATTTTTTTATAGAAAGGTATGAGAATACAATAAGGGAAATTCATGATCTTAAGGTTGAAAATGGTGTGGTAATCTGGAAACTATACAACCATTCATTTGTAGTTAAAACTCCATCGGTTACTATCGGGTTTGATATTCAGCGTAGTTTTGAGGGTAAAGATGGTTATATTCTTAAAAAGAAAGTGGTAAGGGAATTGATCGACCAGGTCGATATACTATTTGTTACACACAGGCATGCAGATCATTCCGACGAATGGGTAGCAGAAACCTTTATCGAACAAAATAAGCCGGTCATTACGCCTCCTGATATGTGGCCTGATTCAAAAGTTTACAAATTTGTACTGCATCCTGAAAGAAAAATTGACTTTGTTCAGGAGATAAATCTTCCCGCAAAGGGGATAAAAATTAAAGCCGTAATATATCCGGGACACCAGGGAAAGAATATACCAGATAATGTTTATCTCGTTTTTACTCCCGAAGGAGTAACCCTGGCTCATACCGGAGACCAATCAAACCAGGAGGATTTCTCATGGATCGATAAGGTTGGGGATAAGTTCAAGGTGGATGTCCTGATGGTTAATGCATGGACAGTTTCACCTGACCTTCGGCTGCCAAAAGGATTTCGCCCAAAACTGATAATTCCGGGACATGAAAATGAACTCGGGCATACGGTAGACCATAGGGAACCTTACTGGCTCAACCCTGTAAGATTTGGAAACTTCAGGACACTTCCATGGGTCGAATTGTTTTGGGGAGAGAAGTATAGTTACCATCCTGCCACTGAAAGAAAATAGATTAAGATTTCCTCCAGGCTATACAAATATTTATCTTATTGATCTTCTTCACCTTTGCGAATATGCTTCGGCCAGGTTGAATAATCCTATAGATAACAGCTATTTCAGGTATTTAAAAATATTGAGAAATGGCTGTTTTTTACTTTCAGTCGAATGGCGCTTATGATGTATAAAATTCGGATAATAAATTGTTTCGGGAAGGTGCTTTTATCTTAAATTTCTTATTGTAAAATCAATTTAGAAATGTTAAAATAGCATTACAGAAAGTTTAAAAAGCGTATGGGATTTCAATTTAATAGATGCGTCTTTGATGATGGTCTGAAAAACAGGTTGTTAGATCTCTGTTAGATACCATTCTGTTTCCATAAATATGATTGGAATAATTGTTTAAAAGAGGATATAAATGAATAAAGAAAACGATTTGCTTTTAGATAAGCGTACTCCTCTTCAGAAAATGACTCAGGATACTCCCACTCTCCTCTGGAATGATTCGTGCTCAATTGATGAACTAAGTTACTCGCTCGAACAAGGGGCCACGGGCGCCACCTGCAATCCGGTAATTGTCTGGAATGTACTCCAGCAGGAGTGGAATCAGTGGAAAGATGTTATTAATAATATAATTCATGACTATCCAGCAGCTTCAGAAGACGATGTAGCATGGAAACTTATTGAAGCCATGTCGGTCAAGGCGGCAAAATTGTTGGAACCTGTCTTTGAAAAGAGTCAGGGTAAGATGGGT
>CAIPJU010000709.1 GCA_903865465.1 uncultured Bacteroidota bacterium | reverse complement strand
CGATCTGTGTGAGGTAAATCATTACGAAATAATTTGTTAGTGCAATAATAACCAATTATTTTCAAAAAGAATGACCGCTAAAATCAATATATTTGCACCTGTTTAAATATCAATGGGTTCAATCCTGAAAATGGCAATAAAAATTTTATATGTTACATCCACTTTTGCCGAGGCAAGGGTACTTGAAAAGCTGAATGGATTTACTTTTCACAATAATCTCTTCAGGTCAGGTAATATTGAACTGAACCTGCTTGTGACAGGAGTAGGATCGATGGCGACTGCATGGGCCATTAAAAAATGGCTTTCTGAAAACGCTAATCCCGATCTGGCAATTAATGCCGGGATTGCAGGAAGTTACAGGGATAATATTCCAATTGGATCGGTTGTTATGCCGGTAAGCGATTGTTTTGCTGATTCGGGCATCGAGGACAAGGACAATTTCATTACTCTTTCAGAGGCTGGTCTTACAGGAGCAGACGATTTTCCATACCAGAATGGCATACTTCATTCGCATAATGAATATGTTGAACGCATGAATTCACATTTGAAGGCTGTCGATGCGATTACTGTCAACGCAGCAACAGGGTCGGCTGTCACTATCGAAAAGCTGATAAGAAAATTTAATCCTGCTGTTGAGACAATGGAAGGAGCAACTTTTTTTTATATTTGCATGGTAGAATCTATTCCTTTTCTTGCTGTCAGGGCTATTTCGAACAGGGTGGAACCGCGAAACAGAAACAACTGGAATATAACCCTGGCCCTTGATAACCTGGCAGTTAAGTTAAATGAGATAATTCTGACACTGGGAGGAGAATAAACTGTAGTTTTTAATTACCTAATATGTTTTCATAATTGGAAACTGCATGTTAATTAATATTTAATTCAGCAAATTACAGAACAGATGAAGTTGAAACTGGGTTTTTCACCTTGTCCGAATGATACATTTATTTTCGATGCGATGGTCCATGGGCGCATCGATACTGAAGGTCTCGAGTTTGAATATTCCCTGGCAGATGTTGAGGAACTTAATAGGAGAGCCCTGGCTGGAGAGGGGGATATTCTTAAAATTTCGTACCATGCCTATTCCTATGTGGCAGGGAAATTCCTTATCCTCGATTCAGGAAGTGCCCTGGGGCATGGAAATGGTCCGCTTCTGATAAGTAAAAGGCTAATAAGGCCATCACAATTGAAATCATGCAGGATTGCCATTCCGGGCAAATACACAACAGCCAACCTGTTGTTCAGTATTGCCTGGCCTGACGCGGTAAATAAGGTAGAGTATCTTTTTTCAGATATTGAAGAGGCACTTCTGAATGAGGAGGTCGATGCAGGACTTATAATTCATGAATCGCGCTTCACATATTTCAGAAAGAACCTGCTTAAGATTGCAGATATGGGTGAGTACTGGTTCAACATGACAGGTTTACCCATGCCTCTTGGAGCAATAGTTATCAACAGGAATATACCTGAAGATATTGCCTTAAAAGTGAACAGAACAATTAAACGGAGCCTGGAATATGCCTATAATGACTCCTGTGCCTCCTTCGCCTTCGTAGCCGAGAATGCCAGGGAGATGGAAAGTGCAGTTATGAATAATCATATTCAGCTTTATGTAACAGATTTTTCACTTGATCTGGGAGTTGAGGGGAAGAAGGCTGTAAGTGAATTTTTCAGGATTGCGGGCGAAAAAGGGGTAATCCCGGCTCTTCCAGGGAAAATATTCCTAACTTAATCGGAATACTGGTCAATTTTGGTGATTTTGATTGAACATTCCCCAATTTTCATTGTTCAGAGATGAGAACTTAGTAATTTTATAACAGGTTAATCAAAATCTATAAATCATGGCATTTGAACTTAAAAAACTCCCTTACAAGCTTGACGCACTTGTTCCATACATAAGTGAAGAGACGCTTGAGTACCATTATGGTAAACATCATCAGACCTATGTAACCAACCTGAACGGACTTGTTCCGGGAACGGAATTTGAGAATGCTGACCTCGAGACCATTATCAGGAAAGCGGAAGGAGGTATCTTCAATAATGCTGCCCAGGTATGGAATCATACTTTTTATTTTGAATCTTTTACCAAAGGCGGAAGAAAAGAACCTTTCGGGATCGTTGCAGATTCTATTAATGCCTCTTTTGGATCGTATGAAGCTTTTAAAGAGCAGTTTAACAAGGCAGCTGCAACGTTGTTCGGTGCCGGGTGGGCCTGGCTTGCCAGGAAAGAAGACGGAACACTTCAGATCATTCAGGAATCAAATGCAGGGAACCCTCTCCGCAAAGGATTAAAACCTCTTCTCACCTGCGATGTTTGGGAACATGCCTATTATATCGATTACAGAAACAAAAGACCCGATTATGTCAAATCGTTTTGGGAAATCCTCGATTGGGATATAGTTGCGGGGAGATACTGATCAACTTGTTGACAAAATAATAAGGCTGTTTCTTATAATGTAGAGAAACAGCCTTTTGTGCAATGTAACCTGAGTAAATTGAAGCTTATCATTTTTCTTATATTGTTTTACGGTTCCTGCTTTTTTTTTAAATTTACAACACATTAATTATTACCTGACAATGAACCTTAAGGATCTTATATTAAAAAACAGGACATACAGGAGATTCGATGAATCTTTCAGTATTGAATACAAAGTGCTTGAAGATTTGGTCGCCCTTGCACGACTTTCAGCTACTGGAGGAAACAGGCAGCCGCTTAAATTTTACATCGCAAGTACACCTGAAGTGACAGCAAAAATATTCCCATCGCTTTCATGGGCAGCTTATCTTAGAGACTGGGCTGGCCCTGACAAGGGTGAAAGGCCTTCTGGTTACATAATAATTCTTGGTGATAAAACCATTACTGACAATTTCGGAGTAGACCACGGAATAGCCGCTCAGAGTATTTTGCTCGGGGCCACTGAAGCAGGCCTGGGAGGATGCATTATTGCATCGATAAAAAGAGAAGAACTGTGTGAAGAACTCGGTTTACCTGATAAATTTGAGATTCTTCTTGTTCTTGCCATTGGTAAACCAATTGAGAATATTATTCTGGAAGAGATTGCAGATGATAATGTAAAATACTGGAGGGACAAGGATAAGAATCATCATGTTCCCAAAAGAAGTCTTGATGAACTGATTATCAAACATTAATTTATTTGATGAGATTAAAAGGGGTATTTCTGATCCTGTGTTCATTTCTTCTGAACATTAACACCATCAAAGGACAGGAGAGGGAT
>CAIPJU010000708.1 GCA_903865465.1 uncultured Bacteroidota bacterium | reverse complement strand
TAACGGTTACCGGGGTGTATTTTGTAAGCATCCTTTTTATGATTACCGTGTAAAACGCCCAGCTTATGGTATTTACGAGGGTAAAAATATCGCCCAGGAAAGTCGAACTGGCGATATTGGGAGTTCCGTTATGCAGAATCAGGATCAATACTCCTGTTAGTCCGAGTGAGAGTCCGAAGCCCTTCAGAAAGGTAATTTTTTCTTTAAGTATCAGTGCAGCGAAGACAAAGGCAAATATTGGATTGGTTGAGAGAAGAATTGAGGAGTTAATGGGTGAAGTCATATCTAAACCCACAAGGAAGAGGGTCTGGTTAATGACAACTCCGAAGAAAGAACAGGCGAAGAGAAAGATAAGATCTTTACGGTTAACACGTTCTTTCGGCAGGAAGAAGGATGCCATCCAGAACAAAACCGCCGTAGAAACATTCCGGAATGCAACCAGGGCAAATGGTTTAATTGAGCCCGGCATGACCGACTTTGCAACCGAGTAATTCAAACCGTAGATGATGTTTGCAGCAAGCAGAGAAAGATGTGACCAGGTTATGACCCGACTTTTTTGCATAATTTTAAATTAGCTGCAAAAATAAAAAAGTCTCACTCAGGTTAATGATTAAAACTGAAAAAAGTTAATGCTTAAAAAAAGGATCCTCCGTATAACTCCGTATTTTATGTCGAACTTACACTGGCGCGGATTTGCAATCCGTGCCCAAACCGTATAATACCATTTATCCTTAATTGTTTTTGGCACCGATTGCAAATCGGCGGCAGCGGGTTGAGGTTTGCACCGATTACAATCCGCTGCTAACAACACCCATGTAGCTGGCGCGGATTTGCAATCCGTGCCCAAACCGTATAATACCAATTATCCTTAATTGTTTTTGGCACCGATTACAAATCGGCGCCAGCAAAATCGCTGTTAAGTTCAGGAGAGCCTGTTCCTGTAATCTTCGTAGCCAAATTCTTTGATGAGTCTGAACGCTCCCTCCTTGGTCCACAATCCGATCGAAGGGTGATGAACCCCGTTGAAAGTAGTGGTTTTGACCATGGTATAATGTATCATATCCATAAAGACAATCCTGTCTCCAGGTTTAAGATCATTATCAAACGACCAGTCGCCCATAACATCACCCGAAAGGCATGAATTTCCACCAATCCTGTATGTGGGCTTTCCCTGAACAGGATCAGTGGCACCCAATATTTTAGGTTTATAAGGCATTTCGAGGCAGTCGGGCATATGAGCTGTAAAGGAGATGTCGGTTATGGCAGTTTTTATTCCGCTGTTTTCGACAACATCTTCGACAGTAGAAACTAACTCACCAGTTTCCCAGGCAAAGGCGCTGCCCGGTTCAAGAATGACATGAAGTCCTGATCTCTGCCTGAAGTCACTTAGTATCTTAATAAGATGTTCAATATCATAATCCTTCCGGGTCATAAGATGGCCGCCTCCCATATTAATCCATTTCAGTTTCGGGAAAAACCTGCCAAACTTATTTTCAACAACAGTAAGTACCTTTTCGAGAGCATAGGAATCTGATTCAAAAAGAACATGAAAATGGAGTCCATCTATTCCTTCAGGCAGGCCGTCGCTCAGTCCGGCTGCTGTAATACCCAGCCGTGAACCGGGTGAGCAGGGATTATACAATCCGTGTTCAATTTCTGAGAATTCGGGGTTTATTCTTAATCCTGCTGATTTTTTTTCACCTGATGCTTTCAACGCCGGATAGAACTTTTTATACTGCTCAAGCGAGTTAAAGGTAAGATGCGAACTGTACTTTAATACTGATGGAAAGTCATATTCTTTATAAACCGGGGAATAGGTATGGGCAGGCGATCCAATCTCCTCATAACAGAGTCTGGCCTCATCGGAAGAGCTGGCTGCCGCTCCTGAAACATATTCTTTAAGTACAGGAAAAATACCCCAGGTGGCAAAACCCTTGAATGCCACAATAATCTCAGCCCCGGAGCGGTCGGAAACCTCTTTTATCAATGAAAGGTTTTTTCTGAAACGGATCTCATCGATAACATAACAGGGTGATGGAATATTCAGATAATCAATAGCCAAATCAGCAATTCAGATTAAAAACATTAAAATTCAAGATCAGTATCGTGCAGTTCCACCCATGGTAATCCAAGCCTGGTGAGTTCGGCCATAAAAGGATCAGGATCAAATTCCTCAACATTATAAACGCCGGGTTTCTTCCAGAGGCCCTTGAGGTACATCATGGTGCCGATAGCTGCAGGCACCCCTGTAGTATAACTGACACCCTGGGCTCCTGTTTCAGCATAGGCAGCCTGGTGACTACAATTGTTGTAGACATAGTAAGTTCTTTCCTTACCATCCTTAACTCCTTTTATCCGGCAGCCGATGGAGGTTTGTCCAGTATAATTTTCACCCAATTCTCCTGGGTCAGGGAGAACGGCTTTCAGAAATTGTATAGGAACAATTTCCCTTCCTTCAAACATGATAGGTTCAATACCTGCCATCCCGATATTCTGTATCACTCTAAGATGGGTAAGATACTCCTGTCCGAAAGTCATCCAGAACCTGGCTCTTTTTAGAGTTGGGTAGTTCTTTACAAGCGATTCAAGCTCTTCGTGGTATATGAGGTAAGATTCTTTCGGTCCTATCTCAGGATAGTTAAGTGGCTTGTGGATTTCATGAGGTTTTGTTGTCACCCATTTACCATTTTCCCAGTATTTTCCATTCTGGGTTACCTCGCGGATATTGATCTCGGGGTTGAAATTTGTTGCAAAGGGTTTTCCATGGTCGCCTGCATTGCAATCTACAATATCGAGATAATGCAACTCATCAAAATGATGTTTTGCTGCATACGAAGTATAAACAGAGGTAACACCAGGGTCGAAACCGCAACCAAGGATTGCTGTAAGTCCGGCTTTTTCATATCTCTCCTGGTAAGCCCATTGCCAGCTGTATTCATATTTAGCCTCTTCGAGAGGCTCATAGTTTGCTGTATCGAGATAGGCAACACCCGTTTCGAGGCAGGCATCCATGATGTGAAGATCCTGGTATGGAAGAGCAACATTTACGACAATATCGGGTTGATAAGATTTTATCAGCTTTACCAGCTGCGGAACATCATCAGCATTAACCTGGGCTGTCTGCACCCTGTTTCCACCAATTCTGGCAGCGATTGCATCACATTTCGATTTTGTCCTGCTGGCCAGCATTATCTCCGTAAATACCTCCGGCAATGAGGCCATCTTACTGACAACCACAGTTCCTACACCACCAGCTCCTATAACCAGTACTTTTCCCATAAAACAGAAATTTAAATATTGTCAAAAATCACTCATATAATTATCAAATAGTCATATTCCATGACCAGATGCGATTCTCAATAAAGAGTGATTCAAATATAAGATTTTAAATTTCGAAATATTGAACTTTCATGTCACAAATTATCCTGATGCTCCTATTTCGTGAGTGTTGTCCAAAAAGCATCAAATCTGATTATATTTGCAGACTTAAACTTGCCTGAACGGGTATGAAGCTTATTAATCCTTTACTTATCATACGGATACTGAGTACCGTAGTTTTAATTGAATCCCTTGCCTTCCTGCTTTGCCTGCCGGTTGCCTGGTATTATCATGAAGCCGGAGTTTCGTTTATTATTTCCGCCTTCATAACAATGATAATATCAGCTTTAGCTCATCAGGCAACTTTAAAAACTGATCTCTCGAAATTCACCAACAGGGACGGTTACCTTTGCGGGACACTATCGTTGCTACTGCTGACACTGATTGGCACATTCCCTTATCTGATGAGCGGAACCATCACCTCATTCATTGATGCCTTTTTTGAATCTGCATCGGGATTTACAACAACAGGATCGACTGTACTGAAAAATATTGAAAAGCTCCCTCACGTCCTGCTTTTTTACAGAAGCCTTACACAATGGATAGGAGGAATTGGTATTATAGCACTTTTAATACTGGTACTCCCTTCCCTGAAATTTTCAGGATATCAACTTTTCAGAGTTGAATCCAACCTGCAGGAAAAATTCCATCCAAAAACGAATGCTATCGGATTCAGGATTCTCATTCTATATATTGGACTGACCCTGGCTGAGATAATATTGCTGAGTCTCGGGGGAATGACGGTCTTTGACAGCATATGTCATTCATTTGCGACTATTTCGACAGGAGGATTTTCAACAAGAAACAGCAACATTATTTCATACTCTTCATATATACAATATATTATAATGTTCTTTATGCTGCTTGCAGGCTTAAGTCAGGTAATTTTCTATTATATAATTAAAATGAACTATATTAAGGTCAGGCAAAATGAAGAGCTTTGGTTTTATTTTTTTGTAGTAATAATTGCCGGTTCAATTGCCACCATTACCCTGCTTTCGAATTCAACTCTTTCACTGGCAGAATCATTCAGAACCGGTTTTTTCCAGGTAATTTCCGTAATTAGCTGCACCGGATTTTATTCAACTAATTACAACTTATGGCCTGGTACCGGCATTATGCTTATTTTCCTGCTTATGTTTGCAGGAGCCAGCACAGGCTCATCAGGAGGAGGAATAAGGATGGCAAGGCATCTGATAGTTTTGAAAAATATCAGG
>CAIPJU010000707.1 GCA_903865465.1 uncultured Bacteroidota bacterium | reverse complement strand
GATGTTTCGTGAAAGGAAATTACAAAATCGGAACCGAGCACAATACTAACCTGCTCAATATTTACTTCGCGGCTCTCAGGCTCTATTTGCAAAATCTTGAATACTAAGAATATGTAATCGTCGCGCTCTTCAATTCTTGGACGTTGGGTTGTATTGGCGATATCTTCCAGATCGAGTGAGATCAACCCAACCTTATTCCCTATTTCATTTAGAATTTCCGCATCATGAACACCACTTACCCGAATCCATTTGATTGTAGGACGAATCAGGTAGCTGTCCAATTCTTTAACAGATGCAATTGAATGTAATTCAGCAATACTTGATTCGTCATATTCCAGAACTTCAATCTTTACCTCATCGTGACGTGTTTTGCCAATGTATTCAACAGTTCCCGGAATAGACCCTTTTTGAGATGTCTTTGAGATAAACTTATGAAGATCGATTTTCTTTAGCTTCTTTCTACTCATTTGTTGTTTTATTTTAAAAATTTCACAATCATGATTAGCTCAAACTTCCTTCAAATTTAAGAAAAGTGCATTAAACTAGTTGCCTATGCAAACATACTTCGTTTATAAACGAAAGTTTAAACATAAAAATCGTAATTTTCGGCCCTATATTTTTAATAAAGGGTTTAGATTTGAACCGTTGTTTGGTATTTAATTTAAAATTTTCCAAATATGAGAAATAAAATAGTATTGGCAGGACTAATAATTGCCCTTTTCTGTGTTGTAAGAACTTCTTCTGTACTTGCTGCAGAGGGTGAAATTGTAAAGCTGGATAAAGCGAAGTTCAAGACAATGATTATGGATTATGAAAAGAATCCAAAGGGATGGAAATTTGAAGGCAAATTGCCCTGCGTTGTAGATTTCTATGCCGATTGGTGTGGCCCGTGCAAAACAGCATCACCCATACTTGAGGAGTTGGCCCGAAAATACAAGGGACAAATTGTCGTTTATAAGGTAAATACAGACCAGGAACGGGAACTTGGAACAGTCTTCGGCATCAGTTCAATTCCCGCATTTTTATGGGTTCCAAAAACTGGTAACCCGACAATGAGTAGCGGTATTTCCAGAACACCGGATGCCACTAAAGAGCAGTTTGAGAAAATGATTCAGGATGTGCTTCTCAAAAAATAAAGAAAGAGGATTCGATAAAGACGAATCCTCTTTCTTTGTTACTCAAATGTTCCAGAGAACTTAAAATTCCATAACTACGATTGTGTCAATTGGCTTTCTTTTTTCTAATGGTACCTTAATTGTAATTCCAAATTCGTTTTGTTTGAACACAACAGGTGATTGATCATCAAACAGATAGGTTTTTCGGATTTTTTTACCAAAATCATTCAGCAGAAGATTTTCATCCGAATCGCCCAATAAATGAATATACAGCTTATTCGCTTTGATGGTTGTAACTCCCCATGGATGGGGATCAATCGGGCCTCCGCGGGTACCATAAATTGTTTCACCATATTTTTTCATCCATTCACCCATTTCACCCAATGTTTTAATAAATTC
>CAIPJU010000706.1 GCA_903865465.1 uncultured Bacteroidota bacterium | reverse complement strand
CACAGCAACTAATGTGATGCTGCCTGTGCTTCCACCATTACATGAAACATTGGTAGAGCTAGAGGTATAAGAAAGCGTACTTGTTGCAGTTTCAGTAATTGTTGCAGAACTTGTACAACCATTAGCATCCTTAACCACGATCGTGTAGTTTCCGGAATTCAACCCACTGAAGATATTAGAGGCTTGGAAGGTAACACCACCATCGTCAGAATAAGTATATCCAGGAGTTCCACCGGCAGCAAATACTGTATCGCTTGCGCCTGAACAACCATTACCTGAAGACTGATGATTAGTCATGGTGATCGCAGAGTTTTGAGTAATAGTAATGCCTGTTGAAGAACTCAAGCAACCGTTAGCATCTTTAGTAATAACAGTGTAAGAACCAGCACCTAAGGTTAAGAATGAACCAGAACTTTGATAAGTACCGCCATTGTTATCATATCATATGAAGTGATACCAAATGCAGCAAGAGTTTTGACTGAGGGATCGAGCGGAAGTGATTTATTATCGTTTTTAAGGAGGATCATACCTTCCGAAGCAGCTTGCCTCGTAACATCGCCATGAGCCTTAAGTTCGGGTTTGTCGGTATATTTGAATCCTTTGAAACGGGGTGACTGAAGCATAACATTCAGGATTTTCTCAACATTCCTGTCGAGAAGCGCAACATCGAGTTTACCCTCCTTGACACCTTTTATAATAGCCTGTTTTTGTGAATTGTTACCAGGCATGAGAAGATCATTGCCAGCAGCTACCTGTTCAACAGGAACTTTCCCGCCAAACCAGTCAGTCATTACGAATCCTTTGAATCCCCAGTCATTGCGCAGAATATTGGAAAGAAGATCTGAACTCTGCGAAGCATATATACCATTAATATAATTGTATGATGACATTACAGTCCAGGGTTTCCCTTCCTGCACAGCTATCCTGAAACCCTCGAGATAAATTTCACGCAGAGCTCTTTCACTAACTATCGTATTGAGTGAGTTCCTGTTTGTTTCAGCATTATTGGCAGCAAAATGTTTTATTGAAGTTCCAACGCCCTGTGACTGAATTCCGCTTACCATAGCAGAGGCCATCTTCCCTGCAACCAATGGATCTTCAGAGTAGTATTCGAAATTTCTGCCGCATAAAGGGTTACGCTGAATATTCATGCCAGGCCCCAGAATAACATCTACTCCGTATTCAAGAACTTCATTTCCCATTGACTGGCCAACTTTATTAACCAGGTCAACATCCCATGAGGAGGCGAGAAGAGTGGCAACAGGGAAAGCTGTGCAGAAATAGCTTTTTGTGTCATCTTTCCTTTTTGAATCAATTCTTAATCCGGCAGGACCGTCAGCTACAACCATAGGAGTGATTCCGAGCCTTTCGATACCAAAGGTGGTACCAGCGGCACCAGAAACAAGATCTTTGGTTGTTCCAATTACCGGCCCAAACATATCCTGTCCGGCCGGAGGCTTATTGGCAGCAGCCGCAGGAGCTCCTGAAGGAGGCTTACCTGCTGCTCCGGGAGCTCCTGGTCCGCCAGGACCACCACCGGGAAAATTCATACCCATACCAACAACCAGGCCTGCTTTTTCTTCAAGAGTCATGGATGCTACTATTTTCTTTATTGGATCCTTACCAAGCTTCGGGGCAGGATCTTTTTGGGCGCTTATTGATAAAATAAACGCAAACAGAAGTGCGGTAAACAGAAAGATTCTTTTCATAATATTCGTTTATCTATTATTTATTAAATGAAATTACCCTTAATTTATTTGATTTACAACGTGGTAAATATAAAAGAAATCATAATCGGGATTTGTTAAATTTTTATAAAGTTTTAAAAAAGGAGAATTAAACATTACAAGAGTCCAATAAAAACTTCACCCTTTCTAATCAATAAAGGGAACAAAACAACCTTGAGCCAGACAAACAATAATACGGAATACCAAGGTGAAATTTAGAAGATTAAGTAATTCAAGAAGCTAATCTCATCAGGGATAAATATATTTTACAGGATAACGGGAGTAAAACAATTTAGATGAACTGACTAATTTTACCGACAGATTTAACTTTTTTACTCACTATTCCTCTGCCATTCGCTTGAGTTTAGATTATAGAAAGCTGTTCGTGCAGATGATCCTGGCGATTGGAAATTAGTTACATTTCTCTTCAATTTGCATTAAAACAAATATTTATACAATCGGCATGCACTCCTGTTTTTGACCCTTCTTCAAATTTTAATCATAAAATTTGGAACGTTGGTCAAAATTAACAGAAACCTGTTTTGCCTGCGAAAAGAGTTGCTTACAGATCCTATATCTCTATATATCTGTTCTTTACAAATTAGAATTCTACCAAAATTGGCCGACTGGCCAAATTGCTGACAAATTGTGATCGCTTTTGACAAACGGACGTTTTTCATTGGCGAACGGAGGATTAAATAAGACATAAGGCAGATATTCGCTGACGAACGGAATTTCTCGCAT
>CAIPJU010000705.1 GCA_903865465.1 uncultured Bacteroidota bacterium | reverse complement strand
TCTGAGCGCTATTGCAAGTGTTATATCCTTTTCATGACTGAAGGAGCCAAGAGCTCCCGGATCCTTGCCGCCATGGCCTGCATCAATAACAACCACCCATTGCTTCTCGTTCTTAATGGCTGCCAGTGGAAATGTTATAAAAAGAATTACAAATAGTAAAAAAAGATATTTCAGGCAATATATATCAATGAATGGCAGTTTCCCGTATTTATTCCTGGTGGTCATTTGATGTTCATGTTTTTTAATTAGTTTTGCGCTGGCTTCCAGAAATCACAAAAACTATACAAAAATAATATTAAAGTTGTATTTTTATAGAGAAAAGCGGTTCCTTCTAGTATTCCTGGTGATAGTCCGGTCCCTGATGTTGTTCTCGCAGGATAAAAAAATCATTACTGATACAATTGTAGTTAAGCCTGATACCCTTAAAACGGACACTCTGGCCCGAAAAGTACGTAAGCCTGCTTCCGGAGCCCTGGATAAAATGATAACCTGGACTGCAACTGAAAAAAGGAAAGTAGATATTAACAACAAGAAGGTAACACTTATTGGTTCGGCCAAAGTAAACTATGGTGAGATCGAGATTACGGCAGATTCTATTGTGTTCAATATGGAGAATAACATTCTTTTCGCAGCAGGACGGCCTGATACCAGCGGAAAGATAGCCGGTAAGCCTGTCTTTAAGGAAGGAGACCAGGAATTCAAGTCAGATGAATTGACTTACAACTTCAAGACAAAGAAAGCCTTCGTTAAAAATATAATAACCAAACAACAGGATGGCTTGATTCATAGTCAATTAGCCAAGCTTCTCGAAGACGGTACATCAAATATTTCGAGGAGTACCTATTCGACCTGTAATGCCGATACTCCCCATTTTTATATTAATCTGCCAAAAGCTAAGGTCTATCCCGGTAAGAAATTTGTTTCCGGCCCCGGAAACCTTGTGGTTGAAGGAATCCCCTTGCCTCTGGTAATTCCTTTTGGATATTTTCCGGTGCAGACCAAGAGGGCAGCATCCGGGCTACTGATTCCTCAGATAGGGCAGGAGGTACTCAGGGGCTATTCACTCACCGATGGCGGATATTACTTTGCCGTTAATAACTACTTCGACCTGGCGCTGAAGGGGAGCATTTATTCCAATGGCAGCTGGCTGGGAACCGCTCAGTCGAGTTATAAGAAATTATACAAGTACGGTGGCAGCTTCCTGTTCAGTTATGCTGACAACATTTCAGGGCATAAGGGATTGTCGGATTACAGCCAGACCTCAAACTACAAACTTGGATGGAATTTCACGCAGGATCCAAAATCATCACCCGGATCGAGATTTAGTGCCAGCGTAAATATGAGTTCAAGCGGTTATGATAAAAGCAACAGTTATGTTGTCAATGATCATGTTACAACACAAAGGCAATCGAGTATCAGTTATACCAAAACCTGGGATGGTACTCCTTTCAACCTCTCGGCAAGTATGAATCATAGCCAGAACGTTAAGAATAAGACAGTCAGCCTCGATCTCCCAAAGGTAAGTTTCAATATGAGCAGGATTTTTCCTTTGAAAAACAAAAATAACCCCGGACCTGCGAAATGGTATCAGGAGCTGCAGATTTCATATACGGCTTCACTCGATAACCAGATAAATACAGCTGACAGTCTTCTTTTTACAAATCAGATCTGGAAAAAGATGAAAAGCGGTTTTAAACATGAGATTCCTGTAAGCCTTCAGATCAGACCATTTAAGAACTTTTCCATCTCCCCATCTTTGACATACACAGGTGTATTATATACCCAGAAAATTGAAAAAAGATGGGTTGCAGATTTTTTCGATCCTGAAATCAATAAGGTAGTTTCGAAAGTCGTTAATGATACACTTCGCGGAGCATTTTATGGTCAGGCTGTCAATCCTTCAATTAATGCAAGCTTCAATCCACAGATCTTCGGAACGTATACCTTTACAAATCCGAATTCAAGACTTCAGGAGATACGTCATATAATCAGACCCTCTGTAAGTTTCAATTATGTTCCGGCCCTTCAGGGAATGAGCTCTAAAATGTACAGGCAGGTACAGATCGATACTACTGCACTTCATTATTCTACCTATTCTGTCTTTGACGGGAATATCTTCGGCACCCCATCGTTATCGAGAAAAAGCGGAAACATCTCCTTTAGTCTTGTGAATATTGTCGAAGCCAAGGCTTTTGCACGGAACGATACCACAGGCAAGCCCAAAAAGATAAAGATCATTGACAACTTTGCCATCAATACTGCATATAATATATTTGCAGATTCCATGAGGTGGGCCCCTATTACCATGCAGGCACGAACTACTCTGTTCAACGACCTGAATCTTTCAGCAAGCAGCAGCTTTACTCTTTATGGCCTTGATAGCAAGGGAAGGTCGACAGGTAAATTTCTTTTCTCCCAGACCGGACAACTGATGAGGCTTAATTCGTTTTCAACAAGTGTCGATTTCAGCCTGAGTCAGCTGTTGAGCAAGAACAAGGATAAAGATAAGAATAAGTCTTCTACACAAAATCAGACAGGATTTGAACAGGGGATGCGCGGAAATAGCCAGATGACTCAGCAGGACGACCATGCACCTGCTGCTCCTGTGCAACGCGATGCTTATGGATATCCTGTTTTTAATATGCCCTGGACGATGAATATCAGGTATAGTGTCAGTTATTTTAAGGCTGCTTTTACCTCTACAGTGACGCAGGCATTATCATTTGATGGAAATGTGACCATGACTAAAAAACTGTCATTCACCTACCAGAGCGGATATGATTTTGCCAGGAAAGAAATTACGATGACCCAGATCGGGATTACCAGAGACCTTCATTGCTGGACTATGAACCTGAACTGGGTGCCAAATGGCACAATGAGGATGTGGAACTTTACTATCAGAGTTAAGTCATCAGTTCTTGGTGACCTTAAGTATGAGAGGAGAAAAGATTACCATGATAATTATTAATAAACAGATTATCTCATGAAGAAGATTATCAGAACCGCTGATGCACCTGCTGCCATTGGGCCTTACAGCCAGGCAGTTGAAGCCGGAAACACACTTTATATTTCCGGTCAGATCCCTATTGACCCTGCCACCGGAAAACTTGTTGAAGGAGATATAACTCTTCAGACTGCCAGGGTGCTTAAGAATATTAGTGCAATATTATCTGCTGCAGGTTTTAGCTTTAACGATGTAGTAAAGTCGACATGCCTGCTGTCAGATATTGCTGACTTTAAAGCCATGAATGAAGTTTATGGTCAATATTATACTGAGAATCAACCTGCCAGGGCCGCTTTTGCTGTTAAAGCCCTCCCGATGGGAGCACTTATTGAAATAGAAACGATAGCTGTTAAAAACAAATAGAGACATGCGGCCTGCATGTCCCTATTCATAAAATATTTCAGAAGTAAGATTATTCTGCTACGATCTCAAAATCTATTTCGACCTTTACTTCCCTGTGAAGCTTAATAACTGCTTTGTAGTTTCCAATCTCCTTAATCTGATCTTCCGGAAGGGTAATGCTCTTACGATCAATATCAAATCCTTTCTCTTTCAGCGATTCAGCAATCTGTATGGTATTAACAGAGCCGAATATCTTGCCTGAAGTACTGGTTTTGGCTCCAACAACTAGTTTTACACCATCAAGTTTTGTAGCAATAACCTGAGCATCGGCTTTGATCTTCGCCTCTTTGTGAGCTCTCTGCCTGAGATTCTCAGCATGCATTTTCTTTGCTGAAGTTGAAGCTGCAACGGCATATCCTTTAGGAATAAGGAAGTTTCTGCCATATCCGTCTTTTACAATTACTATATCGTCTTTCTGCCCAAGCTTATTGACGTCCTGTATTAAAATGATTTCCATATAATTCCTCCTTATT
>CAIPJU010000704.1 GCA_903865465.1 uncultured Bacteroidota bacterium | reverse complement strand
TTTTTAAACCCTGATTCTTTTTTCACGTTGCTAATTTACCTAAATTTGTCATTTGATATTACAGGCACTTACCAGGCCGCCATTTCTTTAATAAATTATGGACAACTTCCTTCGTAAATTTATTATTTCCTCTTATAAAATCTTTTCTGTTCTCCTGATTTTATCTTTGATGACATTATTTAAATGTCAGTTAATCAGTGCACAACAGATGCAACACAGACCATCCTTAGGCTTAGCCCTGAGTGGTGGAGGCGCCCATGGCATTACCCATATAGGTGTTCTTAAGGTGATGGAGGAAGCAGGACTCCGTCCCGATTATATTACCGGAGTAAGCATGGGAAGTATTGTAGGCGGTCTCTATTCGATGGGATATTCAGCCGATACTATTCAAAGGATGTTTAAAAAAATGAATTGGAATGTGCTTCTTTCAAATAGAATTCCTGAGAACAGGGTAATATATATAGAGAAAAAGAATCTTTTCAACAGTATAATCTCTCTT
Source organism: uncultured Bacteroidota bacterium (assembly GCA_903865465.1). Classification (GTDB taxonomy): domain Bacteria; phylum Bacteroidota; class Bacteroidia; order Bacteroidales; family VadinHA17; genus LD21. The sequence continues at coordinate 1,240 of CAIPJU010000704.1, read as the reverse complement.
CCTGTTTCGATGAAGAAGGTAATTCTTCCTTCAGGGCTGATAAACGGCCAGTTGATTGAGAATACACTAAGTTATTATATGTGGTCGGCAGCTGCAATTAATGATTTCAGCAAGCTGCCAATACCATTTATGTGTCTTGGAACAGACTTAATTACATACAAAAAAATAGAGCTCAAAAGCGGGTATCTTCCTGATGCCATAAGGGCAAGCTTCGCTGTGCCAACAATTTTCACACCGCTTAAAATTGATTCACTCCTTTTGGTTGATGGAGGACTCACAAGGAATTTTGCACCCCGGGAAGCCAGACAGATGGGAGCCGACATTGTCATAGGCTCATATGTTGGTTTTCATGCATATAATGAAAGCGAGCTTCAATCGGTGGCGGGCATAATGAAACAAATAGCTCTGTTCAGGAGTCTCGAAGATTTCAGGGATCAGGAAAAATACGTCGACATTCTTATAAAACCTGTTACGAAAGGTTTATCAATTTCGGGTTTTGATAATGTTGACCAGCTTGTTCAAAGAGGTTATGAAGCCGCCCTGCCTTTCAGGGCATCCTTTAAAAAGCTGGCTGACTCACTGAATGCAATTGGACCACAAAAGCCACTTAAAATTATCCCCGACCGGCCTTATTATGCCTTTGATAAGCTGGAAGTCATTGGAAATTCTGAGTATTCCAGCGATCAGATACTTGGGGTACTTGATATTAAACCAGGAGATAAGGTAGACAGAACTATGCTCACCGACAAGATTGAACTCCTTTATGGTAAAGCCTGGTTCGAAAAGGTAAAATACAGAATTACACCCCGCAATGACAGCCTGATACTGGTTATTGACTGCATCGAAAAACCTCAGTCAATGATTTATGGCGCAGCTCATTATGACAACGCCCTGCTTTCAGGTATTAAAGTCGGACTTTCACTCAAGAATCTTCTTACACAAAGATCAGTAATTAATGTTAACTCGCTTATTGCACAATATTTCAGAGTTGAACTTAATGCTGTTCAGTTCCTTGACAGAAATCAGAAATTCGATCTTGCAGCTAATTTTCAGACCGACAATACTTTAATTCCCCGACTAAGAATACGCGGAGAAAAAGGGGCTGTTGTAGAAAGAAATTTCACTGGAGGCTTGTCGCTTGACAAGAGACTGGGACTGAATCATATGATGAACCTGTCGATGAACTTCGATAACCGGACTCTTCTGCCACGTTATGATTCAGACAATAATCTGAAAAGGC
>CAIPJU010000703.1 GCA_903865465.1 uncultured Bacteroidota bacterium | reverse complement strand
GGTACGCTTGTAGTTTGCTGACTATAATTTGTTTCTGTAATTATTTTGCAAGACAATAGTATACATTTTTAAAATGACCGTGATCATAAAGGTTGTTTTTAACTAACTAATATTCAACATGAAAAAGAGCAGATTTAACCTGTTGGGCTGTTTACTATTTGTTTTTGCAACAATAGCTGCAAATTCACAGAATGCTTCTCCTAAAGATTCACTCGGAGGAGCTCCCGTACCTCCCGAAATTGATAATCCTGAAATCATTGGAATAAATAAGGAGGCCGCACATGCAACTCTTATGCCGTATACCACGCTTGTTGAGGCACTTGCTGCAAATCGCCATGCTTCACCCTGGTGCAGATCACTCAATGGTATGTGGAAGTTCAATTGGGTCAGTTGGCCTCAGATGAGGCCGGTTGATTTCTATAAAAAGTCCTTTAATGTGAGTGCCTGGAAAGAGATCCCTGTACCTTCAAACTGGCAGCTGCTGGGTTATGGGACGCCCTACTACAGGAATCTGGGATACATTATTAAAAAGGATTATCCTCACCTGATGTCGACTCCTCCCAAAACATACACGGCTTATGAGGAGCGAAATCCAGTTGGCAGTTACAGGCGCGATTTTGAAGTTCCATCCGACTGGAAGGGACGACGTATATTCATCACCTTTGATGGAGTCGATGCAGGCTTCTTTCTCTGGATTAACGGCGAAAAAGTAGGATATAGTGTTAATAGCCGCAATGCTGCCGAATTCGATATAACAAATTATGTGAAATCGGGCAAAAACATGGTTGCTGCCGAAGTTTACAGGTTCACATCCGGTACCTGGCTGGAGGACCAGGATATGTGGCGGCTCAGTGGAATATTCCGCAATGTCTCAATTTGGAGTACCCCGCAGACTCATATTCGTGATTTTTCTGTCATGCCGGATCTCGACAGCCAGTACGCCAATGCGGATGTGAATGTCGTTGCCAAAGTCAGGAATTACGGAAAAAAGGCAGCCGGAAGTTACAATGTAACTGTTGTATTATACGATGGAGATAAGGAAGTTACTAATGCACATGCAACAGTAGCTGTTCCTGAACTTCAGCCAGGGCAGGAGTTGCCGGTTAAGCTTACTTTCAGGGTAAACAATCCTGAAAAATGGACAGCTGAAACGCCAAGACTTTATACTGCCGTTCTTACTTTAAATGATGGCGACAAAACAGTTGAGACACTCTCAACAAAGACTGGCTTCAGAAAGATTGAAATAAAAGGAAGAGTTTTCATGGTAAATGGTGTTCCTGTAAAACTAAAGGGGGTAAACCGTCACGAAAACTGGCCTGATGTAGGACATGCCATTACTGAAGATCAAATGATTCGCGACCTGGTACTCATTAAACAGGGCAACTGTAATCTTATCAGGACCTGCCATTATTCCGACGATCCCCGCTGGTATGAACTTTGTGATGAGTATGGAATCTTTTTGTTAGCCGAAGCTAATGTGGAATGTCATGGTTATATGGGAAGATTTGATGATGAACCTACTATTAAGGCTGCCATAATCGACAGGAACGTTGCAAATGTTGAAAACTTCAAGAATCATCCTTCGATAATCATCTGGTCGCTGGGAAATGAAAATGGAAGGGGAGGAATTAATTTCAGGGCAGCGATGGCTGCCATCAGGATCATTGATCCTACACGCCCCATTCATTATGAAGGTTTCGGAATAGGAAAGGATAATCCAGCCGATCTCGATAGCCGCATGTATTCAGCTCCTAACGAGGTAGAGAAGATTGCTCAGGATTCAAGCTATACGAAGCCGTTTTTCATGTGCGAATATGCCCATGCGATGTTTAATTCTATGGGCGCCATTGGAGAGTATAACGACGTTTTTGATAAATATCCTTCAATTCTTGGAGGAGCTATCTGGGAATGGCAGGATCAGGGGATCTATAACCATCGTGACCCTAACCATCAGATATTAGCCTTTGGAGGTGGTTTTGGGGAATTTCCGAATGACCATTATTTCATTCACAAGGGAGTCGTTGCTTCGGATCGTTCACTGAAACCTCACTATCCTGAGATGAAAAAAGCCTACCAGTGGATAAGGGTAAAAGCCGATGATATCTCAAAAGGGAGATTCCTGATTCAGAATAAATATCAGTTTATAAATCTGGCGGGCTTTAACGCCTCATGGACTCTTTCGGAAAATGGAAAAGAGATTTCGAAAGGCGATTTTAAATTACCGGAAATTGCTGCCGGAAAAGAAGCAGTTGTTGAGGTTCCTTTTAAAATAGAAAACCCGGTCCCAGGTTCAGAATATTTCCTCAGGATTGCCTTTTCCCTTACCGGCGATAAACTCTGGGCAAAGAAGGGATATGAACTGGCAGAGGAACAGTTTAAAATCCCCAACGAGCTTCCTGTCGTTAAGTCTCAGAGCGCTATTCCTGCATTAATGGTTAATAAGGGAGATAAGGAGATCACAATCAAGGGTAGCGGTTTTACTCTTGTCTTTGACAAAGAATCCGGAACCTTCTCCTCAATTGAAAAGGGTGGTGTGAATATTCTTCTTAAGGATGGAGGACCAAGGCTTCACCTTTGGAGGGCACCTCACAAGAATGATGATATGTGGGCTAATGCAAGCTGGATTAAATCGGGTTTACGCGAAATTAAATGGTCTGCCCAGAGTGTCTCTGTTAGTCAGTATTATCCGTTCACAGCCTCAATAACTGTCCATCTTACAGGGGCAGGTAATAATAACTTCACCGTATATCACGATGTTGTTTATACAATCAGTGGTGATGGAACAATTAAGGCTGAAAACAAAGTAAGCTCCAGTGATCCTAAACAGGTGGTGGCTCATATGGGGGTTAGGATGTTCCTCGATAAACAGTTCGATCAGGCTTCATACTTTGGACGAGGGCCGATGGAAAACTATTCCGACCGTAAGAGAGGATTTGATATAGGCCTCTATACCAGTACCGTAAAGGAGCTGATGACTCCCTATGAAAAACCGATGGATTGCGGTAATCATGAAGATGTGAGATGGGCAAAACTGACGAATAACAGTGGCTCCGGAATCATGGTACAATCGGATGAGAACCTGATGCAGGTCTCGATGCTGCCTTACAGCGATGAGGATATGGATAAGGTTGAATACAGGGTTGACTTGCCGCAGAGCAGAGCAACAGTATTTTGTATTAACCACCAGACTATGGGTGTGGGTTCTTCAAGTTGCGGACCGAGGCAGCTTCCGCAGTATGTAGTATATGCTTCACCGGCTATTTTTAGCTATATTATTAAGCTGCTATAG
>CAIPJU010000702.1 GCA_903865465.1 uncultured Bacteroidota bacterium | reverse complement strand
GTGTGTTTCCGGTTTACTTATCCTTAAAATAATTCCTTCGAAATTTAAAATAAATTACAATTTGTCAATAACGTTATCAGTTTTTATTGTCCTGAAAACCTATTCATATCTTAATGCATCGATAGGGTTGAGGTTTGCCGCCTTCCTTGCAGGATACCAGCCAAAAAAGACTCCGATAGCAAAACAGACGATGAAAGCAAGCATCACAGCCTGGGTTTTCACTATTGGCTCCATGCTCATCAGTGAGCCCGCTCCTGCCGCTATCAGGTATCCGAAGATAACCCCCAGAGCTCCACCTAATATGCTTATCATCATTGATTCAACCAGAAACTGCATAAGGATGTCGCGACCCCTTCCGCCGATTGACATTCTCAGGCCAATCTCCCTAGTGCGTTCCGTAACAGAAACGAACATAATATTCATAATCCCTATTCCTCCAACCAGAAGTGAGATCCCTGCTATGGCACCAAGAAGGTAGGTCATAATATCTGTGATGGAAGAGATTGTTTCTATCAATTCTGATTGTGACATAACTCTGAAATCACTTTCAGCTGATTCCTTGATCTTATGTGTCCGGCGAAGTATATCTGTGACCTCATCGATAGCCTTTGCACTCTTCTCTTCACTAATTGCGGAGGTATAAATCCCGTTAATGTAATCAATAGCAGCAAGCCTTCTCTGAACAGTGGTATAGGGTGCTATAATAAGATCGTCCTGATCCTGTCCCATACCGCTCTCCCCTTTGTCCTTGAGTATTCCGATGACAAGGAATGGAAGCTTTTTAATACGGATAGTGCTGCCAACAGGGTCAGCACCTGCTCCAAAGAGATTTTCCACTACAGTCTGGCCAAGGATACAAACCTTTGCCATATTCTTGACCTCGTTTTCGTTGAAAGTCCTTCCGCTTTGAATCTCAAGCTTTTTAATTGCAAGATATTCCTGGCTCACTCCATAAATTGTTGTTTGTGCGTTCTGGTTGCTATAAATGATCTGGCCACTGGCTCTGACCTCTGGAGAAACAGCCGAGATAGAAGTTGCTTCATTTCGTAAGGCCAAGACATCACTGTACTTCAGTGTCATAGAACTTGAAGATCCAAGGTTTACCCCTCCCCTTCTCTGGAAGTTTGGCATAACCATCACCATATTTGAGCCCATGCTCGAAATCTGTTTCCTGATTCTGGCCTTTGACCCTTCACCTATTGCAAGCATCGCGATAACCGATGCCACACCTATTATGATCCCGAGCATCGTAAGAATTGCCCGGAGCTTATTTCTGAAAAGAGCCCTTATCGCAACCCTTAATAAATTTGAATAGTTCATAGTCGTGATATTTTATTGACTCACTAAAAATCTTCATCATTCTCAGGGGGCATATCCCTGATTATATCCCTTGCACAGGAGCGGTCGGTAACCATCATTTCGCGCTGTATCCTCCCATCGCGGAAAATTACGCTTCGGGTGGCGAACTTTGCTATATCCGGTTCATGAGTTACATATACGAGTGTCCTCCCTTTCTCATTAAGATCCTGAAAAAGATCCATGATTTCTATTGAAGTTCTGGTATCGAGGTTACCTGTCGGTTCGTCGGCAAGTATCAGTACCGGATCATTTACGAGCGACCTTGCTATTGCTACCCTTTGCTGCTGGCCACCAGAGAGCTGGTTAGGCATGTGATGCATCCTGCTGGTAAGACCTACAGCCTCAAGTGCCCATTCCGCCTTCTCCTTTCTCTCCCTCGATCTGACCTTGCTATTATAGAACAGAGGAAGTTCAACATTTTCAAGAGCTGTGGTCCTGGCTAACAAGTTATACGACTGGAAAACAAAGCCGAGCTTTTTATTGCGAAGTCTGGCAAGTTCATCCTTATCCATTGTCTTTACATCAACCCCATCGAGAAAATAGTCTCCATTTGTTGGCTTATCGAGGCATCCAAGGATATTAAGCATCGTTGACTTTCCTGAACCGCTTGCGCCCATTATAGCAACAAATTCACCATTATGGATCTTAAGGTCCACTCCCCTGAGGGCATGAACTGTAACCTCACCAACGTGGTAGTCTTTCTTAAGTTTGTTGATTTCTATGATTATACTATTCATGACATCATGTTTTTAAAGCTTCAGCTCCTTAATATTACATCCCGAATGGGCCGCCAGGTCCGTTGTTGCTCTTTTTTACCGATTTTTTTGCAGAGGAGGCTGGTTCTGTCATCGAAATTACGACCTCATCCCCTTCCTTAAGACCAGTAAGGACTTCTACATTAGAACCATTGTCGACACCAATCGTTACAGGCATTGGGTGTATCATGCCGTTACTATCCTTCATCCACACGGTCTTCATTCCTTTCCCGGCACCCTCCATTCCAGGCATCATCCCTGCCGGAGGTCCACCTGCTGGCATAGATCCCTGAGCAGGCATCGGTCCTGGTGCATTCGGCCCGCCTGCGCCTATTGCCATGTTACGCGGCCCACCACCTGCCTTAGCCATATCGTCCATCATCTTCTTGAGGTAATCAGCACCCGGGGTAAAACGAAGAGCCTTTCCCGACATAAGAAGTGTATTAGCCTTTTCCTCAATATATATTGTTGCACTTGCCGTCATTCCGGGCATAAGTTTCTCTTCCGGGTTAGGTGCACTTAGAATTACCGTATAGGTTACAACATTATTTGTAGTTACCGGCTGAATCCTTACTTCGGATACCTTTCCTTCAAACTTCATATCGGGATAGGCGTCAACAGTGAATTCAACACGCTGATCCTGCTTTACCTTGCCGATGTCAGCCTCGTCAACGCTTGTCTGCACCTGCATCTGCGTGAGGTCATTGACAATTGTAAAGAGGGTAGGCGTATTGAAGCTGGCCGCTACTGTCTGTCCCTCCTCTACTGCCTTGTTTAGAACCACTCCATCGATAGGCGAGGTGATTGTGGCATAGTTAAGGTTAACCTGGGCCCTCGAAAGCGCCGACAATGCATTGTTAAGCGAGGCCCTTGAATTTTCGAAATTGTACAAGGCCTGATCGTAGTCCGACTGAGCCAGAAGCTGCTTGTCGTAGAGAACCTTCAGCCTTTTGTAGGTAGCCTCCTCAAAATTAAGCTGCGCCTTAGCCTGGTCGACCTGCGACTGGCTCTGATCGAGCTGAGCCTTAAGGGATACTGTGTCGAGCTGGGCCAGCAACTGTCCTTTTTTAACACGATCGTTAAATTTGACGTAGAGATGTTGCAGAATACCGGATACCTGTGTACCAACACTAATTGAAGTAATGGCGGCAATGGTTCCCGTAGCTGTAACTGTGTTGCTAATGCTGCCATTCGTGACCTTGACAGTCTCAAATGTAGCCACAGCCGCCTTCTTGCCGAAAGGCTTCAGAATCAGTATGGCAACTGCCAGTACCAGAACGATTCCACTGATTATTAAAACTTTCTTTTTCATATTATTGACTTTGTGTTTGTTACATTATAATGATACCGGAATGCCGGCATAGAAGTCAAGAACTTTGTAACTGAAGATCATACTGTACTTCGACTGAAGAAGCTCACTCTCTGATACTATCAGGTTTGTCTTCGATACAAGATAATCGACTGAGTTTATAATCCCCTGCTTAAATTTCTCTTCCGAAAGGGCAAATGATTCTTTCATTGCATTGTAATTCTCAACACTTGCCTCATATTTAATCTGGGCAGATGTGACATCCTGGCAAGCCTGTTCAATGCTTTTACGTAATTGGTTCTTGGTATCCGTTTCACTCAGTTCGGCATCCTGGTACCCAATTTTGGCAATAGCCATACTGGTTTTGGCCTGTCTCTTCTGGTAAATAG
>CAIPJU010000701.1 GCA_903865465.1 uncultured Bacteroidota bacterium | reverse complement strand
TTCTGTAGTTGACATTAAAGAAGCTGAATGCCTTGAATACTTCATAAGTAATCTTCTTATTCGATGTAAGAAGGAGGTGATCGGTGTAAATTCTCGCAGTATCTTCATTAAAATTACCGGTTCCTATTGCTGCATACCATTGAGTAAGGTTATTCTTTTCGCGGGTAATCAGGCATAACTTGGAATGGACTTTCAGCCCCGGTACTCCGTAAATTACCTTCACACCCTCTTCCATAAGCTTATTTCCCCATGAGATATTTGCCTCCTCATCAAAGCGGGCCTGCAACTCGACAACCGTGGTTACACTCTTCCCGTTACGGACTGCATTAAGAAGGGCATTTATCACGCTAGAATTCCGGGCTACCCTGTAAAGGGTAATCTGAATAGATGTTACATAAGGATCTATGGAAGCTTCACGAAGAAGATCTATGAAGTGGTCGAAGGGATTATATGGAAAGGATAGCATTACATCCTTTTTCTTAATGACCGACAGGATGCTTTTGCCTGGTATGATGTCGCGATGAAAGATGGCAGGAAGAGGGTCGAAGTAAAATTTCTTCTTCCCCATATCGGGAAATCGTATAAAATCCTTGAAGTTATGATACCTGTTGCCTGGCATAACAACATCATCGGGACCAAAATTGAGCTTCCTGGTCAGCATCTTAAGAAAATCGAGAGGAATTTCCCTGTCATATACAAACCTGACCGGCCACCCTTTTTTACGTTGCTGTAGGCTTCGAACCATCTTGTCGATGAAACTTTCCGATATGTCATCGGCTATTTCAAGTTCGGCATCTTTAGTGAGCTTTATCGTATAAGCCTCAATATGAGTGAATTCAAAGATAAAAAATATCTCCTTCAGGCCGAATCTTATTATGTCGTCGATATAAATAACATACTTTTCTTCATCTTTCTGAGGAAGGACGACAAACCTTGGAAGAATATTTGTCGGTATTTCGAGCAGGGCGTAACGGTTATTTTGCTTCGTCAGGGCATTAAGGCAGACTGCAAGGTAAATGGCATCATCAGTAAGGTTGGGCAGCTCCGTACTTTTTTCAATCAACAGAGGCATTATTCTGGTCCTGACCTCTTTATGAAAATAAGCCCGGACAAATTCAGTCTGTTCGGGATTAAGCTGCTTCTCATTAATGAAATGGATCTTATGTTTCTCAAGTTCCTGAAGAAGTCCTGTATAAATTTTCTCAAACCGTCCGTTCTGCTCAAGGACAACATCCTGAATTGTTTTTAATGTGGCTTTGGGACTGTAACCAAGTATGCTTTTCGACTTGGGCCCGAATTGCACAAGCCTTCTGAGAGTAGCAACCCTTACCCTGAAGTATTCATCAAGATTATTGGAGTATATGCCGAGAAACCTGAATCGCTCCAGCAACGGGACATCTTTATTTTCAGCTTCCTGAAGCACACGTTCGTTGAACGACAGCCAGCTTATTTCTTTTGGGACATAAGTATTGCTCATAACTCTTTTTCCGGCTTAAGAAAGTATTCAATTTTACCAGTATGCCTTTGCAGATCTGTCCAGCTTTTAATGTTGAATGATATGCCAATTACACCGCTTTTGGGAAGCATACCGCATCCGTCCTTGCTAAGTAAAACTGCAGTATCGGTAAAAGAAGGATTGTGTCCGAAAAGTATTATGCTGTCTGTTTCTTTTTTTGCTTTCTGAAGAAGTTCAGTCAGATATCCGAATCCCATCCTGGAATATAAGTTGTTATCCAACAAAATATTAGCTGGGTTTGTCCTGAATTCCCCGGCAAAGATGAGAGCAGTTTCAAGCGCCCTGAAGGCGGGACTTGTTATAAATATTCCGACAGAACTCTCTTTATCCTTAAGTCTTTGGGCCATCAGTCTGGAGGTTTTTTTGCCCCTGAGGGTAAGTGACCTTTCAAAATCATCTAAATCCTGAGAGAGATCTTCAGCTTTTCCATGCCGAACCAGAATAATTTTCATCATCTGAAATTTCAATTAAAAGATTAGCAATTAATCCTGATAATTACTTAATTACCGAAGCTTGTACCCATGTTTTTGGCCTGAAGAACCAATGGATCATTTGGATCAACGAGTTTCAGTTTACCCGAAACTTCCCCAAGCGGTACAGAGATTATATCATTGTTCCTAAGTGCAACCATTTGCCCATAGTCGCGCCGGGCAATCATATCGGCAGCGGCTGTTCCATAGCGTGTTGCGAGAACACGGTCCATAGGGTAGGGGGTGCCTCCCCTCTGAATATAACCAAGCACGGTTTCCCTGCTCTCAAGTCCTGTCATTTCATTTATCCTCCTGCTGAGATATTGGGCTGCGGAACGGTCCTTGGTGGGGTTTTTTATTCCTTCCGCCACAACAACAATTGAATAGGGTTTATTCTCTTCAACCCTTCGAATAAGATATTCTGCTATTTTTTCTTCACTGTATTCAATTTCGGGAATGAGAATCACATCTCCCCCGGCAGCTACACCTGAATAGAGTGCAATCCAACCGGCAGTATGTCCCATTACTTCAATAATCATTATTCTTTTATGCGAGTTAGCTGTTGAGTGAAGCCGGTCAATAGCCTCTGCAGCAATGTTAACGGCAGAATCGAAACCGAAAGTTACATCAGTTCCCCATACATCGTTATCAATTGTCTTTGGTATTCCAACAACATTAAGCCCCTCCAGTGACAGGAGGTGTGCTGTTTTTAAAGTTCCGTTGCCGCCGATGCAAACCAGACAATCAAGTTCCATCTGTTCATAGAAATGCTTTATGAGTGCCGGTTTACTAATCTCATTTTTGCCTTTTCCGTTTTTCTTGAATGGTTTTTCGCGCGATGTTCCGAGAATTGTTCCTCCCATCGTCAGAATCCCCGACAAGTCATGTTCTGTCAGTTCACGGTATTCTTTATTTATCATGCCGCTGAAACCATCACTTATTCCGATGATCTTCATATCGTACTTTACGATTGCTGTTTTCCCGACACCCCTGATGGCAGCATTAATGCCCGGACAATCGCCACCTGCAGTTAGTATCCCGATTCGTTGGCCTTTTCCTGATTTCCCCATGTTTTTAATATAAGATTTTCATTTGTAAAATTAGGCTTTTCAGCGTTACAAAGGATAACATTTCAGTTACAATTATGAAACTACTCCGAAAAGTCTTTCTCAGACCTGAATCTCCAAATTGGGAATGATCCGAATCTGTTTTCAGGTCAAATTCCATGCTTCTGGTGGATGTTCTTTAAAAAATGGACTTTTCCCTTTTTTTATTAATTTTAGGATCAAATAATTGTAAGGATTTCATTTATGGAAGCTCAGGATCTGAACGGCGGTGACATAAAGTCAGCTATCATGAGTTATATGATTGAAGCACAATCTATTTTGAGGAATGCTGCGATTAATGATGAGGATGTCATTCACGATGTACGTGTATTGATGAAGAAAGCCAGGGCTGCCCTGAAACTTGTACAACCTGTACTTGATAATCCGAAAACAGAGCGGTTAAAAACTATTCTCAGGGATTCAGGGAGACAATTAAGGCTGCTTCGTGAATCATCGGTACTTCGCAGACAACTCCGGAAAATTCAGAAAAAACATCCTGATTTGTTCAAAAAATTAGCCGGTAATGAGAGGATAAATCTTTTCTTAAATAAAGAAAATTTGGATGAGGATGGCTCCCAGGAAGTGGAAGAGATCTGCAGGAAAGTATGCAGTGCACTCAGAACCGAAGAATTCAGATTAAAATTCAGCTCATGGCAAAGGCTTGATCAGAATCTACTTGAAGGCGAAATTAAAAACACATATTCAAATCTCAGATCCGTATACCTTTTATGCAGAAATGCTCCGCGACCGTCAAGACTGCATGAATTTCGTAAAAGGGGGAAAGACTTTTCATATCAGCTTGGATTTTTTATTGATCAGGACCCCGTTTTCATAAAACCGCTTGAGAAGAAGCTTGACCGCCTTACCAATCTCCTTGGTAAGTACAACGATATGACTCAATTGGTTAAAACCCTTGAATACAAATATTATGATGAAAATAACCTGCCAGCTTTGGATGAGCTGGTAATAATTATCAGGGAAATTCAGGATAGTTATCTCTCGGAGTTATGGCCATTGGCATATATAAAATTTTCTTCCCTGGCAAAAAGTCAAAACAGCATTCTGAATCAGGTTTGTATCTGTAGTGCTCAATTTTAATTTCGTTATGAGAATGTTTTTCTCTAAAAAATCCTGCTTCATTATTGAAAGCAGATGAACAGAATTAATTATGTTCATGAAATTAGCTGATATATAAAAAAGTAATTTATATTTGGTTTCAAACTAAAATTAGCAATTATGAAAAGCAGATTATTTGTATTGATCATCCTCACATTACTATCATTTATGACTGTCAACGGACAGATTGGCACAAAGAAGACCACTCCGGTAGGTACCTGGAAATTTGATGCACCTTATGCGCCTGAAGGGTTTACAACAGGAACAATCATCGTTGGTTTTACTGAAAAGAAGTACAATACCACTATGGCATTTACAGGCAACGACTATAAAATTCCGGGTGATAATGTAAAAGCAGGCAATGACAGTGTTTTGTTTTCGGTATATGTAGAGGGACAGGATGTAAAAGTGCAGTTGAAGATCGAAGATGATTCAAAGATGACAGGGAAAGCAGTTTATTCTGAAGGTGAGGTTCCGCTTACACTGACAAGGGATAATGCTGCTAAGGAAATTAAGAAATAAATATCGTTTAATCGTTTTATTTCAGCCCTCTCTCATACTAGTGGAGAGGGCTGATTTTTTTCAGGCTGCAAGTGGCAGCTGATTTTCTTTCAAGGCTTAATGGACAACAGCTCTTTATATTGAATGTTTTATCCGGGTTAAAATATGAAAAAAGAAGAAGTAAAATCTTACAGGGAAGAGGCTTTCAATCATCTCACAAAGGAGTTGCTGCCATTCTGGACATCGAGGACTGTTGATCGTGTTAATGGTGGTTTACTTACCCATTTTGATGTAAACGGAAATGATTCGGGCGAGGATGAAAAATCGCTGATTGCCCAGGCCAGGTCAGTTTACACATTTTCATCGGCACACCGTGCCGGATATGGAAATGGTGAGTTAGCCTATATAGCATCCCATGGAGTTGATTTCATGCTTGATAAGATGTGGGACAAGGAATTTGGAGGCTTTTTCTGGATGATGGACCGGAAAGGAAATGTGAAAATTGACAAAAAAATTATCTACGGCCAGAGTTTTGCAATATATTCTTTAAGCGAATATACTCTGGCTACAAATGACCCCCGGGGTATCGAATATGCGATGAAGCTTTTTGATCTGCTCCAAAAGTTCTGTGTCGACTCAATGTACGGTGGATATTGGGAGATGTTTCATCGCAACTGGACTCTCTGCGGACCGGGAAGTCAGGGTGGAGACCGAAAGACACTCGATGTCCACATGCACCTTATGGAGGCTTTTACATCACTTTATGAATGTACCGGGATAGAAGTCCACCGGCGAAGACTATTGGAAGTAATTGATATTCTGAATAAAAGAATTATTCATCCTGTTTATAAAACCGGAATACCGCAGTTTTTTGCTGACTGGAGTGTAGCTCCGCAAATTAAATTCGATATTATCTGGGGTTGGGACCGGTTCACCGAAGAAGGAACCAAGAGTAACCAGACTGATAATACCTGTTTCGGCCATAATGCTGAATTTGGCTGGCTTCTTCTTCATGCAATTGATATTTTGAAAACTGACGGACTGATCTATTCACAAACCCTGAAAACAGTATTTGATCATACTGTCGATAACGGAATTGATACTGAATTCGGAGGTGTTTATGTTGAGGGTCCCCACTCGGGAGGTGTTTACGACAGGGAGAAGGAGTTCTGGCAGCAGGCTGAGGTTCTCATCGGACTGCTTGATGCCTGCCTGGTATTAAAGGATGATAAATATTGGGAAGCTTATAAAAATGTCCACCGTTTTGTATTCGACAAGGTGATCAACAAAAAAGTCGGAGAATGGTTTCCATTGCTCACACGAAACGGACAGCCGATATGGACTCATATGAGCCACTCATGGAAAATAAATTACCATACGGTTCGATCTATGGTTCAGAGTATTATCAGAATGGATAAAATCATTGCCGGGCATTAAAGGGTGGGCTTCAATATAATAATTGATATCCGTTCAAATCATGGTGGAGTTCCAGCAGGAAATCCCTGTTATCGGCTTTCAGATATTTCATTTCCCCGCCCATCCTGTGAAATGTTTTACAATATCTGAGATAATAAGCTGGATTGTCTGCGGGAGGCTCCCCGTTTTTATCCCAATCCCAGCCTGAGGGAGCAAGATCAATAACGAGCATAAAATGGTTATCGATATGTCTCCCTTTCTGGATCTCAATATTCTGGGCCATTGAGAGTGACTTCTCGAATACCATAGGCGACATCACTGCCGAACCCAGAGACATATATACACCCTTATCGAGCCGACTGACACTGTCGGCAAAACAGAGAAAGTCATTTTGAGCCGTTCGGCCGATAGCAGCCCCGTTATTTGCCGGATGGCAATATATTATATCATGGCCGAACATAGGATGGCCGGTGAATGGAATATTTTTCTCGTAAGCGGCGGCCTGTACTGACAGTTTTTTATATGGATGGGGAAGGCTTAGGAATCCGGGCTGAATTCTATATTTTTTTATTAATCCCGAAAAATCGATGGCTGCAGCTGCAGCTCCGGGATCAGAATCTGCAGTTTTAAATGCAGAGTCCAGAAGTTCTGCAGCTTCAGGAATATGAACTCCTTCCTGCGAAATCATTTTGCCTACCGATTCACCGTATCCCAATCCTTCCGCAGCACCTGCAGTAATTGCGAGGTTAATAAAGAATCCTGTCTCATTCCATATTCCGAACTCACCTTTTGTGACGTTTTCTCTTACATCTTCACTCGATTTGCCCTGGAAGGCAAATTCCCAGTCATGTATTATCCCGGCACCGTTTGTTGCAAGATGGGTAAGCCAGCCATCATTGAGAAGAGAAATCAGAACAGGTGCAAGGCCGTTTTTAATAGTATGTGCACCAAAGGTAAGTATAACGGACCGATTGCTTTTCCTGGCAAGAACAATCCTCTCAGCTGTTTTCATGATCAGATCTTTTTCTGTATCCGAAAGGCTTGTAGGAATTTGATCGAGGCGAACAAAATCCGAATCGACAGATAATTTATTCTTCCTCTCCGACAGTCCCTTTATATTTAGCTTATCACGGTTAAATTGGTTATGCCCCATTTGATTTGATATTTAGTAAAGCAAGCAGGTCATCCAAACGGGAGAAGTCGGGAACTACTATATCGGCACCCGCTTTTATCAGACGGGTCCGTTTTGTTAAATTGAGTCCGTAACGTTTAATTTCATTACTTGCAACCCCGATTGTGATACCACCTCTTTTATGTGTTTCCCTGATCTCCACCGGTCCATCACCGAAGGTGGCTACCTTATGTGATGATGATGTTCCAATGGTGTTTAGTATGCGATCGAGAACGATCTTTTTTGCTTCATTGTCAATGTTCCCAGTGGCGCCGAAGATACCTCCTTCAAACAGATCTGCATAACCCAGCGCCAAAGCCTCATTCCTAACATCTTCCTCATCCGTACCGCTGGCCAGGTAAAGTTTGATTCCTGCTTTATGAAGTTTTTGAAGCAGGGGTAGGGCATTCTTTATTGTCAAATCCTCAACTGAAAGATCACCACGTTTGAATTTCTTCTCCCTTTCAGTTACCATGAACATCAATTCCCGGTTATATATTTTTTTATAAGCATGTTCGTCGAGCATCTCATTGCTGCTTATAAATCCGAACTCCCTGATTACATCCAATAGAAGCCTCATCTGCATCAGTGTCTGAATACCGGTGGTTTTGTCGATGAGATCATTGATCCTTGATTCAACTTTATGATATAGTGTCCTATCAGCAAGGTAAAATTCAGTTCCGAGAACGGCCTTAATCATCATTGGTGCCATAATCTGTTCCCATCCTTCACGCAGGGTTGAAACTGTCCCGTCGTGGTCAAAAATAACGTGGCTGATAAGAGGCTCTTCGGGAAGCAGATGTATTATTTCAATTTCGGTCCCGCTTTTGTACCTTGCTTCCCTGATATCGTCTGCAAGCTCAGAATTATATATGAGATCGGGATCGGATCCTATTGCAAGAATTTCTGATTGTGAAGCCGTACCTGTGGTAAAAAGTTTCTGAACCGTAACCCCTGCAACATATGAACCCGTTTCTGCAGCCAGGTCAATTGGAAATCCTGATGCCAGTGCTGCAGCAACTCCAGCCAGATAACTGTCGCCGGCGCCAACAGTATCAACTTTCGACAGTATCATTAACCCTGGAATATCCTGAATTCCTGATTCGCTCACAGTAAGCGAACCTCTGCTTCCGCGGGTAATAAATACGGGTTTTGAGAAGCGCTCATAAAGTTTTTTTGCAGCCTGAAGCACTTCATTCCGTGGAACAGCTTCTTCAGGGGTCCTTTTGAAGCCACACTGGTTTGAGGCTTCAGTGTCATTCATCTTCCTGTAGGCCCCGGTGTAATGCTCTGTGTAATTCCTGCTGTCGGCGATGAAGATCTTCTCCGGAAAACGGACAATGAGTTCGACTAACTTCTCTCTGAAATATGCTGTGTGAATACCGGATAGCACCTGCTGATTTATAATTACCAGATCAATATCCGGAATATTTCTTGTCAGGAGCGAAAGAAGCTTGTCAGCACTCGCTTCCGAAAGAGAGTTGAAGTTGCCAAAGTCGATCCTGTTCTGCTCATTTTCACCTATATACGGTTTAATATAGACATGTGTGGACCAGTTCTCTTTCTGGGCAATAATGTTATCAGAGTTGATGCCTGCTTTTTTCAGGAGGCCAGTCATTTCAGGACCGAAAGGATCGTTACCTGATACTCCGTATGCAAATACTTTCCCCACACCCATGGCTGCAAGATTGTTCGCAACATTTCCTGCACCTCCCAGAGAGTATCTCTGATTTGCAACAGGTCGGGTTGATTGACCTGTCTCGACAGAAATTTCGCTTTTTGAATCATCAACAAACCAGTAGGCATCAAGGCAAAAATCTCCTAATACTGCAATTCTTGCCGATTTTATCCTCTCGAGTATTTCATAAATTAGTCCGGCTCTCATGTTACCTCATTTAGGTGAAAAGAAGTGATTTTCTGTTATAAGACAAATGGCATGCATGATTGGCAATTGCAGCTCCTGGATATAGGAAGTTCTCGATTCCGGAACATTCAGCAAGATGTCGCTAAACCGGTTTATCTTTCCTCCCTTATTGCCAGTAAAACCAATTACTTTCATATTAATTGCTTTTGCCGCAATACATCCATTTACAACGTTTTGTGAATTACCCGAAGTGCTTATTGCAATCAGAACATCATTAACCTTGCCATAATTAATTATCTGTTGAGCAAAGATAAGGCTGGCATCCATATCGTTGCATATTGCTGTTATTAAGGCAGTTTGGGACGTTAGCGAAATGGCAGGAAGCCCTTTTTCAAGCTTTTGAGAGAGAAACATGCCATTATCCCCCGATAATTCAATAAGTCGTTGGCTAACTTCATTTCCAAGAGGTCTTTTTGCCTCAAAACTCTTCATCAGTTCACCAACCATGTGTTCTGAATCGGAACAGCTGCCACCATTTCCGCAAATAAGTAGTTTTCCGCCTGATGTATAGCAGCCAATGATGATTTCAGTTGCCTCCAGGATTTTCCGATGTAAAGGTTCCAACTGTGGATACCTTTGAAATAACTGCTCTATTATTGTGCTGACACTCATTTCATTTTATTTAATAGTTTATAAAAATAAAGATATTTATATGCAATTCAAATTATCTCCGTTTTATAAGAAACTTCCATTATCTTATTAAATTTGTAAAGAGCAACATTACATCGGCCGGTTAAAATAAATTAGTATCAATATTATGCCTCTAAATGGAAATTACATGCTTTCGGACAGGAGCATTGTCCCTTCAGAAGAATATTTGTTATCGCTTACCGGTGACAAAATGATATTATGGAACAAGGTTACCAGTTTTGTGTCAGAGAATTACCGGGATATTTCAGGGGTCTGGAATTATTATAATGACGGGAAGCAGTGGTTGCACAAGCTTTCTCAGAAGAAGAAAACAATATTCTGGGCAGCGGTTGTTGACAGCACCTTCAGGATCTCACTTTATTTTACCGATAAAGCAGCCCCGCTTATTGAGGAGAGTGATCTGCCTACTGAGATTAAAGAAAACTTTAAAACTGCCCGAAAATCAGGTTTAATAAAAGCTGCTACAGTGAAATTAAATGAACTTTCGGATGTGGCTAATGTTCTAATCCTTGTTAAAATTAAAATGCAGCTTAAATGAACACTTATAAACATAATGAAAAATAGTATTTATCAATTTTCGGCAAAGTCACTTCGGGGGAAGGAGATTTCAATGGAGGATTACAGGGGAAAAGTTGTTCTTATAGTGAATACTGCCAGCAAATGCGGCTTTGCACCTCAATTTGAAGGGCTTGAGAATCTCTACAAAAAATACAGTGACCAGGGTCTCGTTATTCTTGGTTTTCCCTGCAATCAATTTGCAAATCAGGAACCAGGAACAGAAAAGGAGATAGCCGAAGGATGTCTTATCAACTATGGAGTCACCTTCCCTATGTTCTCCAAGGTAGAGGTAAATGGTCCAGGTGCACATCCTGTTTTTCTGTTTTTGAAAAAGAGGCTTCGGGGATTTTTTGGTGGAAAAGTAAAATGGAATTTTACAAAATTTCTGATAGGTAGGGACGGGATTCCGGTTAAAAGGTTTTCGCCGTCAACCAGACCTGAGAATATTGCTGATGACATAGAAAAGCTTCTCTGAGCTTTATAGTAAAAATATCATCCAATGAATAAATAAATCCGGATGTTCAGGAATAGTTTATTATTACTTCTGCTTCTTATTCCATCAATAGTTAATTCGCAAAATATCGATATAAGAATTCTACGTTCAATTAACTCTCAGTCGAATTTGAGATCAGACAATTTTTTCAGGCTGGTATCTAATTCCGATGCTTATATGATTGGAATTATTCCTGCCGGGGTGCTAACGGCAGGGCTGGTACAAAAGGATAAGAAAATGTTGCGGAACGGACTGACTATGGTAGCTGCAGGAGTTGTTAATTTTGGCATTACCACAGTGCTCAAATATTCAATTAATCGCGACAGACCATTTGTTACCTACCCCGACTTAATGAAAAAATCAGCTGCAGGTTCTCCCTCATTTCCATCGGGGCATACTTCATCAGCATTTGCCATGGCTACCTCGGTCAGCCTTACCTATCCGAAATGGTATATCATTGCCCCATCCTGTCTTTATGCAGGGGCTGTCGGTTATTCGAGGATGTATCTTGGAGTACATTATCCTTCAGATGTTCTTGCCGGAGCTGTTATAGGTGCAGGCAGTGCGTGGCTTACCTACGAAATAGGCAGGAAACTGAATAAACACCCAAAACGCAAAGCCTGTGATTGCCCTTAATTTCTGTCTTCCGACTTACAACTTCCGACTTACAGCTTCCGACTTACAATTTCCGACTTCCAACTTCTGACTTCCGACTTCTGTCTTCCCAATGAGTATATATACCACCTTTTAAATAGGCTTTAACCCTATTTCCCCCTCTCTTTCAATAGCTTATTTTTGTGTTAATTTCTTAACAATTGTCTACGAGCAGGCCAATGGAAAACTTATTTGAATTACTGCAGAAGGATATCCGGTTTGAAGAGGGTTTGAATGCCTGTATGAATTGTGGTGTTTGCACTGCAATTTGCCCTGCTGCAGAGTTTTACGATTACGATCCAAGGAAAATTACTGATATTGTTCAGACCAGGGACGACAATGCCATTATGGAGCTTTTGAAATCTGAAACAATCTGGTATTGTGGTGAATGTATGTCGTGTAAAACACGTTGTCCAAGGGGTAATGCCCCGGGACTGATTATAATGGCTTTAAGGGGATTATCACAGGACCTTGGTTTGTTTACCGAATCGGAGAAGGGAAGGCAACAGCTGGCTGTTAAAAGAACAGTTGGTGATTCAATATTGAATACTGGTTATTGTGTTTACCTCGACGGTATTACCACCGCCCTTCATCCCGAGCAGGGACCGGTTTGGGAGTGGGTTCAGGAAAACAGGGAGAAATTGTTTGAAAGACTCGGCGGAAATTATAAGGGCGATGGCCCCGGAATACTAAGAAAGATTCCTGAAGAGACACTGGATGAACTAAAGAAGATTTTTGAAGTGACCGGTGGTCTTGAACGGTATGAGAAAATAGAGTACTATTCGAAGCTTAAAGCTGAAGAAATGGATCTTGACCTAGATGAAGGTATTGATAATGAGTATTTCAGGCAGATATACACATATAACAACGGATGTCATACCCGTTAAACAGAAATAAAAGATGAAGATTGATGGCAAGAGGGCAATCTGGAGCGAATACCAGAAGGATATTGAAGAGGATCATTATTTTTATGTAAGGAGCTGTATCAGGCAGAATTTCTTCCCGGGCTCTGAAGTTGCCTTCCTCAGGATAATGAGGGATGTCCTTAAAAAAGATGTGTATGAGCATCCATGTCATACTACATGTTCAGGAATCGGTTATCATGGCGACGTTGTTCCGGTTGATACTGCGATGACAGTCGTAGCCCGCCAGTTTGCTCTTATGACTGAAGCCGGGTATAAAAATTATGTTCCTTCATGCATAACCTCTTTTGGACTTTATACTGAAATACTTGAAACATGGCATCACTTTCCGGAAGTTGAGGAGAGGGTAAGGAAGCATCTCAGGAATGCAACAGGAAGGGAGTTTAATATACCTGGGAATCTTGCCCATGCAAGCGATATCATCTATAAATTCAGGAAAGAGATAGCTGCAAAAGCAAAGTATACTTTGGTTAATAAGGAGACTGGTGAGCCGCTTAAGGTCGTTGATCATATAGGATGCCATTATTCCAAGATGTTCCCTTCAAAGGGAGTCGGAGGTGCTGAGTATCCATATGTTCTTGCCGGAATGATTGAAGAGTGGGGAGGGGAAGTTATTGATTATCCTGAAAGAAGGCACTGCTGCGGTTTTGGGTTCCGGCAATACCTGGTTCAGGCAAACAGGGGTTATTCGGTTGCCTGTTCAAGGGAAAAATTCGAATCAATGAAACCTTTTAAGCCCGATATGATATTGACAAACTGCCCGGGTTGTCCTATGTTCCTCGACCGTTGGCAATATGTTATCAATGAGATGGAAGGAACAACTTATGGTCAGAACGGAGAGGGAATACCAGTCTTTACCTACGAAGAGCTTGCAGGACTGGTACTTGGATTCGATCCATGGGATCTTGGACTGCAGATGCACCAGATAAATGTTGAGCCGCTTCTTGATAAAATAGGCATTGAGTATTCTCCTGAAAAGAAATTCAGTTTAAATACTGATCCAGCTGTTTCAAAGGTGAAGCATTTTGCAAAAGCTGTATATTGAATGAACAAAAATGTGGTAGTCATCGGAGCAGGAGTGGCAGGTATGGAAGCTGCCGGCAGGCTGGCAATCGCTGGTTTTGCTGTCAGCCTTATTGAAAAACAGGAATCCCAGGGCGGGCATCTTAATAACTGGCATCAACTCTTTCCCGACAGGAGAGATGGAAAAGAAGTATCGGAATACCTTCGTAAACTGACACAAAATGACAGGATTAAGCTTCATACAGGGACTTCAATCGAAAAGATAAACCATGTAAAGAATATATATGCTGTAACTACCAGCAGCGGAGAAGTGCTTAATGCTGATGCTGTTGTTGTTGCAACCGGCTTTGATCTGTTTAAAAGTTCCAGGAAAGAGGAGTATGGTTATGGTATTTATGATAATGTCATTACCTCAGCTGACCTTGAAGGGATGTTCCAAAGCGGGAAAATTATAATGCACGATGGCAGGGCGCCTGAGAAAATAGGGATTGTTCATTGTGTAGGCTCGCGTGATGAGAAGGTTGGAAACCTGTACTGTTCAAAATTATGTTGCGTCACAGCCGTTAAGCAAGCGATTGAATTAAGGGAATATCTTCCGGCATCAAAAGTCTTCTGCTTCTACATGGATATGCGAATGGGCGGGTCGATGTACGAGGAATTATACCGGGAAGCTCAGGAAAAATATGGTATTAGTTTTATCAGGGGAAAGGTATCGGAAGCGTCTGAAGCTATAAACAACAAAATAAAGATAAAGGTAGAAGACACTCTGGTCGGAAGACCTCTTAAGATGGAGCTTGATCTTTTGGTTCTAATGGCAGGGATGGAGATGTCGGAAGGAGGGAAGCGCATTGCAGCTGTTGCCGGTTTGAAAACCGGAGAAAACAGGTTCTTCGCTGTGGCTGATCAGCACTATGGAAGCAATAATAGCAATTTGAAAGGCATATTCCTGGCAGGTACCTGTGTTGCTCCTATGAACATTACAGAGACAATATCGCATGCCCGGGCAGCTGTTTCGGAGGTAATCGATTATCTGAATTCCACTGAAAAACAGAGAAATGGATAAATTCGGGTTTACCATATCGAAGGGTCGTCAGATAGACTATGATTTAAATGACAGGTTCATAGCGGAATACATATTTGAGCATGAACCGAGTTTCAGGCTCTGTATTGAATGTGGCGGGTGCAGTTCGACATGCAGTACCGGGCAATTTACTCTCTTTAGCCTTCGTGAATTGCACATCCTGATTAAACGCGGGGAAAATGATAAAGCACGACAGAACATCAGAAAGTGTATGCTCTGCGGAAAGTGTATGCTCGTCTGTCCAAGGGGAGTAAATACAAGAAACGTCGTATTGCTGGCCCGACAGGCCTTTCAAAAAGAGAATGAACATGCAGTTTGATCCTTTTATAATACCCTTTAATATTGGTCTCTACTTCATAATTGGTTATGTTGTAGTCAGGAGTACTATATGGTTTCATAATCTCTCTCGTCCCGATAAGTTAAGGCTTCAGCGTGGTTTCTTTGGAAGTGCATTCGGACAAAGTATCAAAGAGATCTTCCTTGAGAGTCTTCTGCACAGGAAGATTCTCAAATCAAATTTTCGCCTGGGATATATGCATCTAAGCCTCGCCTTCGGATGGTTTCTTCTTATTTTTTTTGGTACCGTCGAAGCTGATATTTTTGGAAAAAGTCACCTTAACGCGCCAT
>CAIPJU010000700.1 GCA_903865465.1 uncultured Bacteroidota bacterium | reverse complement strand
TTCTATGATTGCTCGTTCAAGCCCGCTGTATATATTTTCGGCTACCTTATCCCACCCCATATATTCAAACATGAGAGCTCCGGAAAGAATTACAGACCCGGGGTTTACCTTATCCTGATCGGCATATTTTGGCGCCGTCCCATGTGTTGCTTCAAAAATGGCATGGCCTGTCTCATAATTGATATTTGCTCCCGGAGCAATTCCGATTCCTCCAACTATGGCGGCAAGCGCATCTGAAATATAATCACCATTAAGGTTTAATGTTGCTATAACTGAATATTCAGCCGGCCTTGTAAGAATCTGTTGAAGGAAGGCGTCAGCAATCACATCTTTGATTATCACTTTCCCTTCATCCTCAGCAGCTTTAAGAGCCTTGTCGGCAGCTTCAGCTCCTTCGGTGTCGGAGATCTTTTTATGCTGTTGCCATGTGAAAACCTTATTTCCAAACTCCCTTTCAGCAAGGGCATATCCCCACTTCATAAAGGAGCCTTCGGTAAACTTCATGATATTTCCTTTATGCACCAGGGTAACAGATGGTAATTTCTTTTCAACAGCATATTTAATTGCCTGCCTTACAAGTCTTTCGGTACCCTCAACCGATACTGGCTTAATACCTATCGAACAGGTATTTGGGAATCTGATCGATTTTACAGCCATCTCATCGATAAGAAATCTCTTGATCTTATCAGTTTCCGGCTTCCCATGCATAAATTCTATTCCTGCATAGATATCTTCGGTATTCTCCCTGAATATGTGCATATTAACAAGTTCGGGACGCTTGACGGGGCTGGGAACTCCGGTAAAATACCGGACAGGCCTGTAGCAGGTATATAGATCAAGTACCTGACGCAAAGCAACATTTAAAGAACGCATCCCCTCGCCTACCGGTGTAGTAAGAGGACCTTTAATTCCAACAAGATATTCCCTGAAATCTGTGAGAGTATCCTCTGGCAGCCAGTTTCCTGTGAGGTTGAAAGCCTTTTCCCCCGCAAGTACCTCTTTCCATGCAACTTTCTTTGTTCCTGAATAAGCTTTTTCGACAGCAGCATCAAAAACGCGTACTGATGCTTTCCATATATCACGACCCGTTCCGTCACCTTCAATGTAAGGTATTATGGGATTATCGGGTACAACAAGTTGGCCATTCGAAATTTTAATTTTTTCAGGTGTCATATTACTGGTCAGTTTTGATAGTTATTAATTTTTTTATTTAAACAAAAGGTATCTGATCTAACTATTATTTGATTTACGGATAAGGTTAAGTGCGCTCCCTGCTTTAAACCATGCAATTTGAGCTGCATTAAATGTTTGGTTTGCAGTAATAGTCTCCCTCGTTCCGTCAGAATGGTTCAACACCACTGTTATCTGTCTTCCAGACGCAAATTCATTAAGGCCGGTAATATCAATTTTATCTCCTTCCATGATTTTGTCATAATCGCTCTTTTCGGCAAAGGTGAGCGGAAGAATTCCCTGTTTTTTGAGATTGGTCTCATGAATTCGGGCAAAGGACTTAACCAGTACTGCTTTAACATTGAGATATCGCGGCTCCATAGCAGCATGTTCGCGTGAGGAACCCTCACCGAAATTCTCTTCTCCCACGACAACCGAACCAGTGCCCTTCTTTTTATATTCCCTGGCTACCGAAGGAACTGAATCATAAGTATTAGTAAACTGATTGAGTATTAGGTTTGTCTTTCCACTGAAATAGTTAACGGCACCTATCATATAGTTGTTGGAGATATTTTCGAGATGGCCCCTGTATTTAAGCCAGAAGCCTGCCATCGAAATATGGTCGGTTGTACACTTTCCCTTTGCTTTGATAAGCAGAGGAAGGCCAACAAAGTCGTTGCCGTCCCATTCAATGAATGGTTCTAGAACCTGAAGTCTGTCTGAGGCAGGAGAAATAGTAATTTCAATTTTATCCCCTGTGTTTTCCGGCTTCCGGAACCCATTGTCGGGGCTGCCAAATCCATTTGGAGGAAGGTCAATTCCCTGGGGAGCGGCAAGCCAAACCTCTTTTCCTTCAGAATTAATAAGAGGATCGGTAAGTGGGTTAAAAGTAAGCTTCCCCGATATTGCTATTGCAGTTACTATTTCGGGTGATGCAACAAAAGCATGTGTGTGTGGATTGCCATCGGTCCTTTTTGCGAAGTTGCGGTTAAAAGAGTGTATGACGGTATTCACAGGTCCCTCTGATGATCCCTTTCTATCCCATTGGCCAATACATGGTCCGCAGGCATTGGCAAAGACTTCGCCTCCAATATTCTCGAAAAGTTTCAGATAACCATCCCTTTCGGCGATGAACCGGATCTGTTCCGAACCGGGGGTGATTTTAAACTCTGCCCTGGCTTTAAGACCGAGACTGATTGCATTAGCTGCAACTGATGCGGCACGCGAGATATCCTCGTATGAAGAGTTGGTACAAGAGCCAATTAATCCAACCGAAACATCAACCGGCCAACCGTTCTTTACGGCAGCCTCTTTCATCTTTGAGATAGGAGTGGCAAGGTCAGGTGTGAATGGGCCATTTATATAAGGCTCCAGAACAGAAAGGTCTATTTCGATGAACTGGTCGTAATATTTCGCCGGATCAGCCAGAACTTCCAGATCGGAAACAAGATGTTCCCTGTTCAGGAGAGCCTTATCAGCAACCTCCCTGCGTCCGGTGGCTTTCAGGAATTCCGCCATTGAATTATCGAAACTGAATAACGAGCAGGTAGCACCAATTTCAGCTCCCATATTGCAAATTGTAGCTTTACCGGTAGACGAAAGCGATTCAGCCCCTTCTCCGAAATATTCCACTATACAACCGGTTCCTCCGCTAACAGTCAGCATGCCAGCAACTTTAAGAATAATATCCTTGGCAGAAGCCCAACCGTTGAGTTTTCCGTTCAACTTAATCCCAATTAGCCTGGGCATTTTAAGTTCCCATGCCATACCTGTCATAACATCAACAGCATCAGCGCCTCCGACACCAATAGCAACCATGCCAAGACCTCCGGCATTGGGTGTATGGGAATCAGTTCCTATCATCATACCGCCCGGGAAAGCGTAGTTTTCGAGGATTATCTGATGGATAATTCCTGCACCTGGTTTCCAGAAGCCAATATCATATTTATCACAGACCGAACTCAGAAAATCATAGACCTCCTTATTGGTGACCACAGCTGTTTGCATATCATGTGATGCTCCTTCCTTAGCCATAATCAGATGATCGCAATGTACTGATGACGGTACAGCAGTCTTTTCCTTACCAGCCATCATGAACTGTAGCAGTGCCATCTGTGCAGTAGCATCCTGCATGGCAACCCTGTCGGGAGCAAAGTCGACATAATCAAGGCCTCTATTGAATGATTCCGCCTTATCTTTCTGGTAAAGATGGGCATACAGAATCTTTTCGCTCAATGTTAGCGGCCGTCCAAGTGATTTTCTTACTAATGAAATTCTGGAGGTAAGTTCCGAATAGAAAGTTTTAATCAGTTCCAAATCGAAAAGCATGGTAAATTATTTTTCAGTTACTATTTTCTGATCTGCCCGTCCCCTTCAATTATCCATTTATACGTTATCAGCGCTTCAAGAGCCATCGGTCCCCTGGCATGCAACTTCTGCGTAGAGATACCTATCTCGGCTCCCAGACCGAATTCAGCTCCATCGGTAAATGCGGTGGATGTATTTGAATAAACTGACGATGCATCAACTAGTTTATAAAACAAATGAATAAGCTTATTGTTCTCTGAAATTATGGCTTCGCTGTGCTTAGAGCCATATTTTGTGATGTGTGCCAGAGCTTCGTCAAAAGAGGAGACTGTTTTAACCGACATTTTGTAAGAAAGGAATTCAGTTCCGTACGACTCTTCCGTAGCTTTCTGAAGAAGAGCTTCGGGATATTTTCCCTTAAGAGCCGAATATGCTTTATCGTCAGCGTAGATTACTACTTCCGCATCAGAGCACAACCCAACCATGTAAGGCAGATCGTTAAGCCGCGATTCGTCAATAATAAGGCAGTCGAGTGCATTGCATACGCTCACCCGGCGTGTCTTGGCATTATTGATAATTAATCTGGCTTTTTCACTGTTGCCCGTTGATTCGAAATATGTATGGCAGATGCCGGCACCTGTTTCAATAACGGGGATTGATGCATTCTGTCGGACATAATCGATAAGATTCCTGCTTCCCCTGGGAATTATGAGGTCGACATAATCACGGGCATTCAGAAGCTGAACAGTTTCATCACGCCCGGCAGGAAGAAGAGCAACCACATTGGTATCCAGACCGCAATTTTCAAGAACTGATTTTATAATATCAACAATGATCGTATTTGAATGAATTGCATCACTTCCTCCTTTGAGGATACATGCATTACCCGATTTGAAGCAGAGTGAAAAGAGATCGAGAGTAACATTAGGCCTTGCTTCATAGATTACCCCTACCACGCCAAAGGGGACCGTAATCCTTGAAATCTTAAGTCCGTTTGGTCTTACTGAGTCTGAAAGGATCCTGTCGCGCGGATCAGCCAAGGCTGCAACATTCCTGATGTCGGCGGCAATGGAACGAATTCTTTCAGGAGAAAGTAAAAGCCGGTCATGCCTTGGATCTGACGGATCCATAAGCATAAGGTCGTTTTCATTTTCTGCCAGTATAGATTCAGTTCCGGCAATTGTAGCATCAGCCACTAAGAGCAAAGTTCTGTTTAAAGTTTCAGCATCAAGAACATTAAGCCTCCTGCTTGCAGTTAATACATCTTTAAAAACCTGTGTACAATCCATTCCTCTATCCCTGAAAATTATTTATTACTTAATTAACGACCTTAATTTGGCCGGTTCTTATCACTAATAACCAGATAATCATAGTGAATAAAGGGTTTGCCCAGTTTCTCACCCAGATGCAGCTCAGCCTTCTTTGAATCGTATTGAGCCTTTCCCAACCCTATACTGTTTCCATCCCCGTCGATTATCCGAACAATATCGCCGCATTTAAATGATCCTTCAACCTTTGTGATGCCAATCAAAAGCAGACTTGATGCTTTTTCGCCAAGAAGCGCCTCCCTGGCACCTGAATTCACTATCACAGCCCCCTTTGCAAAGGTATCTGAATGAGACAACCACCTCTTCACACTGGTTTCTTTCTTACGGCTACCAACAAAATGGGTATAAGGAACATCCTTCCCCCGAACAATATCTCCGATTATTGAGTCGCGGGTACCATTGGCAATAAATACATCTATACCCTGTGATGAAATTTTGCGTGCAATGGAATATTTGGTTATCATGCCGCCCCTGCCAAAGCCCGACTTTGAGGCAGTGATGTACTTACCCATATCTTCTGAATCCTGGTCAATGATTCTGATAAGTTCAGTCCCCTCCTCTCCCGGCACACCATTGTAGACCCCATCGACATTTGAAAGGATTATAAGAGAGGTACAGTCCATCAGTGATGTAATAAGACCCGACAATTCATCATTATCGGTGAACATGAGCTCGTTGATCGAGATAGAATCGTTCTCGTTGAGGACAGGCATTACCTTGTTTTCGAGCATGGCGGCAATGCAGTTTTTCATATTCAGGTAATGGCGCCTGTCATTGAAACTCTCCTTGGTGGCAAGAAGCTGACCAGCCGGGATTCCATATTTCCCAAATAGGAACTGAAAGCTCGACATCAGCTTAACCTGACCAATAGCTGCCCAAATCTGCTTGGCGGCAACAATGTTTGTTTTCTTGGAAGGGATGACGGAATTCCTTCCTGCTGCCACAGCTCCCGATGAGATTAAGATAACTTCGATGCCCTGCTTGTAAAGAATAGCCAAGTCCTCAACAATACGCAAAATCCTGCCGCTATGAAGCGATCCGTCATTCTGGGTAATCACATTGCTGCCTACCTTTATTGCAATTCTTTTAAATATGGGCTCGATGTTCTTCAATATATTAATATAAATACCTGAATAAGTATAATTTGTCGCAAAAATAATTGTTTATGTGAATAAATATAACTTAAAGATAAAATTTACAAACATTCATTTTAACGCCTTTATCAAAATATGATGGGCATTTCCCGTTAAATATACAAACAGAGGAATTTTCCGGAAAATTATCGACCTCGTCATATACTATTCAAAAATATGACATTTATCATGCAAAATCAATATCAGGCCATCCATTTACGCTCCCTGACCTTAGCAGACTCGAGAGCTTTCAAAGCTATATTGGCATCTTCGACTATCTGGAAATCGTACATTCCCATGCAGACAAAATCGGCCCCATTGGTATATGCATATTTTAAACCATCTTCCGGCTTAATTGCTCCTGCAGCAAGAACCTTGAAGGCAATCCATGGCTCAGAAAGTGTTGCCATGAACCTTATTGTCTCCTGCGGGTCATAATCGAAAATATTATCCTTCCACTCGGTGGTTTGCTGGGCGGACCAATAATTGTGATTATGGCATGTCTTGACCCAGAAATCAGGCTTAAGACCATGCTCTACGCATACCTTAATAGCCTCAATCCTGTGTGCACCGATCCCTGCCGGTTTACCATGACTGCGAATCTCCTCGAGCCCTTGCCGGATGAGGTCCATACGGTCAGACACACTTCTTCCCTTTCCGTCGTCATAAGAAGCATTGGTCCATCGGTCGGTTATTTCGCCCTGGCAATACATGGCATCCCAATCGGCCTTTAGAGACAATTCGATACCTTTCTGAAAATCGAGATTGGTTCCACAATCGGAAATGAATTTAATCTTACCCTTGTACTCATGCCTGTATTTATTGAAAATCCTACCCATCTGAGGGTTGGATATTATAGCATTAATTCCGCATTTTTCACCCAGAGCAAGAGTCTGCAACACCTTATCATCAGTATGATAGGTCTTTACCAGTTTTGAAACATAGATCAGGTCGCGGGCATGGGCCCAGCCACCAATAAGGTTGCCTCCCATAATCAGGCGGCTCAACGCAAATTCAGCAGGCTGCCCATTTTTGTCTTTATGTTTTATTATTCCTTTTGGAATCTGCCCTTTCAGATCGCCAATGGCCGCATAGTTGAACGAAAGGAGTGTTGCGCTGGAATTGGCATCAATTCCTTCGACTTTCAGTAGTTTCTCCTCGTAACTGTCCCAACTCGATTTCCTGTAAAGAGCGTAGGCAAATGCACCGATAGCAGGGAAAGAGATAAGATCCTTAATCACTTCGCGCCTCGCTTTGCTTTTTCCACTGACTGCCAGAATATCATGCACCGGCTGCCGTGCCTTCTCTTCTTTCCATCGCAAATAGAGCCTGTCGAGACTGAAATGATCTGCTGAAGGAAGAAATATGAAAGCAATAAGGACAATAAATTCGATTAAGGTTTTATTGACCCACAGGTAGGATCCTTCAACAGGTACTCCGATCATATATCCCGGTATGGGAGGATAAGCCATAAAATAGAACAAAAGCAGAAGTGCTCCTGCAGAACTAGCCCATCGTGTGAACAAGCCCATCATAAGTCCGGCGCCAATGAGAACAAGGCCCCACTCATTCATGAAATCAACCATTGTAATAACAGAATGGCTGGCTGCCATTGAATTGAACAGGGGAGCCATTATCCATCTTGAACCAGCCAGATAAGGGGCAGAACTCCATTTGTCGGCTAACAGTTTGGCAAAGCCTTCATATAAAAAATGCCAGCCGATGGCGATTCGTATCAGCGAAAAAGTCCATGGTGCAATTTTTGCCGAGCCTGATTCTGCTTTTGTTGTCATCTGATTATTAATTAAATATACTAAATTTTATTTCCCTGAAATTCTCTCCCTGTTTGTAACCGCCTCATCAAATTGTTTAGCAATACTGTCATCAGATAAGGCCAGTTTTTTCCAATCATCGGACCCGTACACTCCCGCCTTCGAATAATCGAAAGGGATGAAGCCGATTTGCCTTGCAGTTTTTAACTTCTTAAAATGAAAATCAAATCCAGATGGATTGGTAAAAAAAGGATCCGAAATCACCGAATGAAGATCCTTACCAGATTTCTTCCATTCTGAGAATGATTCTTCACCGAATGTGATATCTTTTGTCCGGAGATCCCAGTAACAATTACTGTCCGATCCTAAGAGGATTTTGCTCCAGTTGCTGCTTAAGAGCGTACCTGAGGAGAGGAGGACAATATTATGGCTGAAAGAAAATGAGTTGTGGTCTTCAATTCTGGTAGCCTGGAGGGCCGATCTTAAATTGAAAGCAAAAATATTATTGCGGATTATATTGTCTTTCCCGTAATGCTGATGAAACCCTGCGTTTTTACAGGCGTAAACCAGGTTGTTCTCTTCTTTTATTCCGGTTGAGCCTTCATCAGTATAGAGACCCCAACCTCCGTAATTATAAGAATAAATATGATGGATAACATTATTTGAAACAGTAGTTCCTTCGGAAGCGCCCAGGGTATAAACGCCTCCCATATCGCACAACTCCCCCCATCCAAGGTGATGAATGTGATTGAATTCTATTTTATTTCTTTTAGTTGGACTTTTATCATATCCCCACACCCATCCGACTGAGATCCCTGTATATCTGAAGTCAGCAATTTCATTGTGGGTCAAGTTGTTGTCGCTGGCATTAAAGACAATAATACCTGCAGCACAGGGAAAGACATGACCGCCATCGCGGATAATATTATTATTAACAGAAATATTCTTTGTTATTTGGTTACTGTCAACGCGAATCGATGTCTCGCCTATCTTTACACCTCCTCCTCCGAGATCATGAAGATAGCACATGATAAGATAGCAATTGTTGCAGGCTCGTCTGAACCAGAATCCGTAAGTTCCGGTATGTGCCACTTCACAATCTAAAAATTCGATATTGTTTGCATAGTCGAGAGTTATAACAGCCTCAAGGGGAAAAGCTGCCTGAGCCGGTTCATTTCCAGCTGGCGGAGTCTGATAACCGGCATATTCAAAACTCAGATTTTCAAACCGGATATTCTGAGCCATTTTGCCTGAAACGGAATCGCCCTTTATATCAATAAACTTGCCTATGACAGGTGCAACGAAAGTAGTATTTTCAATTGTCTCGCCTTCCTTAGGAATGTAATAAAGATAGCCCGTCCTGTCGAGATACCATTCTCCAGGGGAATCAAGCGCCGATCTGCAATTCTCGACCAGGTAGCGGCTTTTCTCATTAATGGGATTCCAGGGCTTCATACCTTCACCAGTGGTGAAAACAGAGAAAGAATTCGGGTCGAATCCGGTAACTCTTTTTCGAGTGTTATCCCAATTATGGTAGAAAATGATTAGAGCATCCTGGTAATCATCCTTCGAAAATGAAGAAAAGCATTTTGAATCAACACTATCGAGTCCGATTTTCTGAACAGCCAGAAGAGGAAAGCTCCCATCACCTTTTTCAATAACAGCCTCACCGGCGCTCTTTACGTAATAAAAGCCCTTGTTTGGTGTCCTTGCCCTGACAGCTCTTTTACCATTCACATATAACTGTTCAAAATATGAATTGTTCCAGGCAACCTGAGGTATAAATGTCCTCCATAAGTTATCATTTACCTTTTCAAATCCGGACAGGGGTACACCTCCCAAAAATCTGGCCTGTTGACCTGATTCCGATTTTATTATCAGTGGAGTATTGGCTTCTCGCGAATCGGCCGATGTAAGAATCAGAGGAGAACTCATGAAATAATCTCCCTTCATTGCAATTATCTCAGTTTTCTGTTCAGCAATACCCGGTTTCTTTAGGACTCTTGTCATCTCAATGGCTGCAGGAAGGGAGGCCAGCGGTTTTTCAAAAGACCCATCATTACTGTCCTTGCCAGAAGGCGATATATAGATTTTCTGAGCCGGAATGACGGCAGTTAAAGAACTGAGGAGCAATATCCCGGTCACAAAAACAAATTTCCTTATCATATTTCTGATTGCAATTTCAACGTCTTAAGCTAAATAATTTATCGGTCAAATGCAACTATCATTTTAAACCGGCGAAATTTCAAGATTGATAGGATTATTGCATTAATAACAATTCAATAGATACGGTAACTCTGCCTGACTTTCCGAAAACCGCACACTTCAATGCATCATGAAGCTTTGTTGCCCGAAGTTTGCCAGATATTTTTAAGGTACACCTTATTCACTACAGTGGCAATAAATGAATAAGGAGCTGATTCATAAGTTGTAATTTATGCTTTTGTTTTCGCTGTGGATCTTTTTCTTATCACTGTGTAACTCTGTGCGACAATATGTAAGAATATGTTAGAAGTTGACACAGAGCCACAGAGATAAGACAGAGTGCCAAAGAGCTGTTTTTTATGATAAATTATTAACATTATGACATAATAGCTGCAGAAAATAATTGAACTAATATTATAATTTTATAGACCTAATTCAGTTCGGACTTTTTTGCTTTATCCTAACTATTAAATCACATGAAACAGTTCTTAATTTCAGCTTTTATACTTCTTGTTGCATCAATCGGGATCTTAGCCGCTAATGACAAATGGGAAGGTACCTCAGTTGAATTCTCCCATGGGAGGCTCAAAGTTTCTGAAAACAAACGATTCCTCATCTTCGAAGACGGAACTCCTTTCTTCTATCTGGGCGATACTGGATGGGAGCTTTTTCACAGACTTAACAAGGATGATGCCGAAAAATACCTCGAAAACCGGAGGTCGAAAGGGTTCACTGTAATACAGGCTGTTGCCCTTGCCGAACTCGACGGACTTAATACTCCAAATGCAGAAGGCAACAGGCCCCTTATAAATAATGATCCTTTAAAACCCAATGAAGCCTATTTTTCGCATGTCGATTGGGTTATTAAAAAGGCTGAGGAAAAAGGAATCTTTATCGGACTTCTTCCCACATGGGGTGATAAGGTCGACAAACAATGGGGAGTCGGGCCAGCCAGGCATAACTGGTATGATGTTCTCGACCTTCCTGGTGCAAGCCAGCTGATTCATGCCAGGAGACTAATGGAATCGAAGCCATTCGTTTCCAGAATACCTGACCAGTCGATGATAGCACCCGATTATTTCCCTGAAACAGATTATGTCGTTGCCACCAGGGGAAATGGTTATGCCTTTGTCTATTTCCCGACAGGATGGGCCGCAACCATCATTCTCAGCAAGATTAACGCTGAAATGAGTAATGCCTCATGGTTTAATCCAAGAACAGGAGAATTCACCTTCATTGAGAAAATTAAGGGTGATACCAGCAAAAAATTTACGCCTCCTTCATCAGGTCGAGGAAACGACTTGATACTCGTTCTTGATGACGCATCGGTTAAACAGATAAATAAAATCTCAAAGTAGCTGACATTTATGGCTGGCAGAAAGGCAAAACTGAGAATAGCTTACATCATACTTTTATTTTCTTTTATCGGCAATTCAACTGCTGGTCAGGATGAACGTGTTCAAATACCCGGGGCGCTTAATAAATCATATTTTGAGGTAAACATAGGATCCATATTTTATAACTTCAACACTGCATCGCTTGAAGCAGGCTACAAGATGTTATCTGTCAGGGTACCTCATACTGCTGTCAGAATAATTCCTGCCGGATTTGAGTTTAACAAGTACCTCTCTGCACAAATCTTTTATATGAGGCCGGTTCTTTGGGTCAGATACAGATATGAAAATGGGACTGACGGATCTGCACTGACAAGATCAGTTTGGATGAATATTGCCGGAGTGACAGTTAAACCTCAGTTGCCGATAGGTAAAAAGGTTTCGTTGTATGGCGAGGGGGGGCTGGCCATTGTTACAAGGAAGGGCTTCGTCGACGATGAAGTCAATCCCGTAATACGTAACGCA
The DNA here is from genome assembly GCA_903865465.1 of uncultured Bacteroidota bacterium. Taxonomy (GTDB): domain Bacteria; phylum Bacteroidota; class Bacteroidia; order Bacteroidales; family VadinHA17; genus LD21. The sequence goes on along the minus strand of CAIPJU010000700.1, from coordinate 2,302 downwards.
AATTACTCAGATCTCACCCTTGGAGGTGGATTAAAATACCATCTTAGCGACAGGTGGGCTTTCATGTTCAGCGCAATCTGGACTCCTGAAAACAAGAGCGCAAAACAACCGGCTATCTCATTTATCTCAGCAGGCTTTGCCAATAAACTGGTACCTTTCAATGGTGAGAAAGTAAAAGCCTCACTATCATCAGGCTGCATATTCCCGAAGCAGATGATTCAGATAGGTTTTACCAACAATGCCTTAGGATATGGTGTCAATAATTTCATAGCAGAAGGGACTGTTCCTCTTTTCTGGGCCGGCGAAGCAGAGATATCGCGGGGCTTATCAATTAACTATGAACGGAATATCTTTCATGGAACAAAAGTATTTTCCCTTGACTGGGGTGTCCAGGCTTCGGTATGGCAAAGCAATGAGAAAAGGGAGAAATTTTATACTATTGCAATATATCCAGTAATAAAACTGACGTTTCTTAGAACCCGTCTTCTCGATTATTATTTCTATTATTCCATTGCCGGCCCGGCATACATCTCCAAAACAGAGATCGATGGAAAAGAGTTGGGCAGGCATTTCACTTTTCAGGATAACATGGGAACAGGTATGTTTTTCGGCCAGAAGAGAACATATAATGCCGAAATAAGAATAGGTCACTATTCCAATGGCGATCTTTTCCCGATGAATGAAGGGGTTAAAATTCCTTTGACTTTCACCGTGGGGTACACTTTTAATTGATATACGATTGTGAAGCCATCATATTCATAACCTCATGAGAGCTGATATTTATTCAGATATGACTTTAGAAAGTCAGCATCCTTTTTTAGCTTTTTCACAATAACCGGCTGCTTCTTTGACAAGGTGAGCCCTTCTTCATTTCCTGTGAGCAAGGGGTATTCAACATGCATGGTGAGAGGAGAGGAAATAGCTTTTTCCTTAATTGTCCGGAAGAAAGTATCCCAGTCGACCATGCCTTCACCCAGGGGTACACTTACAGGCTGCATTCTGCCCTCAATGCTCTTCCATGTGAAATCTTTAATAGCCAGGGAGCTTATGTGATCGGCTACCAAATGCAGTCCGATAATCCACGATTCAGCACCTTCGACTATTGCATGCCTGACATCATATTGAATTCCTGTAAATTCAACAGGCAGAGATTGCAGTAACAGATTGAGATCCCATACGGCTGAACCGATCATCTTTCCGGAATGGTTCTGATATCCTCCGTTTATATTAAATTTCCTATTCATCAGAGTCAACTCATTCAAACCGGATTTGTGTTTCTGCAGCGATTCCAAAACCCCGGATTTCAGATCATATTCCATCCAGCCCATCCTGTAATGCTTTATACCTGATGATGAAGCAGTTTTCAGGATTATCCCGGTAAATGGGTCATCTGCTGACAGTATTCCTGTAGTCATCATGTCCGTTACAAGGCCATGATGGCTCGCCTTCTCAATAAAATCAGGCAATGCTTTCTCAACCGAAACAGGTTCAACTTTACCACCTGCTCGTACAGTTACATCAATTCCATCAATACCTGCACCTGAAATACATTCGCACATAAAATCGGTATCGTAAGCATCGAGTGGTTTTGAAAAGAGATGGATGGGAAATTTATTAACCGACTGGAAAATAGTTTTAATAGATGGAGACAGCTGAATTGAGGCTCCTGCCATTGCCATAGTTGCAATAAAATGCCTTCTGTTCTGTATCATTTTACAAGCATTAATTAAAAGATGTTCTGAGCCCATTCCGAAAAGCTTTTATAACCTTAAATCACCTAAAGGGGACTTTTACATTTGCTGATTATTGAAGTGGATTCAAGTTTCAATGTTATACTGATCTGACTTGAAAGATAGTAAACAGCCGCCAATATCATTGAACAAAATGGTCTCAATTTCACTTTGGTTTAATATTAATTCTACTTTGACAGATTAAAAAATAAGCTCTAAGGTAGCTGATATTTAGATATTTTGAGTATTTTAAGGGTATAGAAAAACAAGTTTATCGTTCTCAGAAATGTCAAATACAAGTTAAAAACTGGAAAAGAAATGGAAAAACACTGGCCTCCCCGTTAAGGAGGCTAATGAGCTATATCTCTGAATATGAGCATGTTTTCCATAACAGGACGAAACGGTTTTTTGACAAAGCAATAAAATATACAGAAGGAGTTTTAAAAAGCGAGATGCGCAATATCGGGAGAATAAGCGAAGATACCGGTAGTGAATATTACGGTATGCAGCACTTTATTACTGAGTCAAACTGGGATGCCAGGGAATTAATAGACAGGATTGCAGTAAATGTC
>CAIPJU010000699.1 GCA_903865465.1 uncultured Bacteroidota bacterium | reverse complement strand
CTTCATAAAAACGGATATACTCCTTTCTGGTTCGATATTTCTCCATTTCTGAATACATCGGGGAAAGTAAATATTATCTCAGTTAAAGTTGAGAATAATGGAAGAACGTCCCGTTGGTACAGCGGTTCAGGAATATACCGGAATGTCCGTCTTATTGTAACAGAACCGCTTCATGTTGCACAATGGGGTGTACAGATAACTACTCCCGTAATTCATAAGAACTCAGCGTTAACAGAAATAACTGTCACAACCAGGAATGAGAGTGAAAAGGAGGCTAAGGCAACAGTTAGCATAAATATTAAGGACAGAAACGGACGTTCTGCTGCCACTACAAAGTTTACCATTGTACTTACAGGGAAGTCAGAGAAGATATTTAAAAACCGGATTGAAGTAAAAAATCCTCTTTTGTGGTCCGTTGAGAATCCTGACCTTTATACCGCTGAGATCTTAATAGATGTAAATAATAAATTGCAGGATTCATACAAGCAGACATTTGGTATCAGGTCATTAGAATTTTCGGCTGAAAAAGGTTTCCTTATAAACGGGAAATCAGTAAAGCTCAGGGGAGGTTGTCTGCATAACGACAACGGCTTCCTTGGTTCTGCAGCTATCGACAGGGCCGAAGTAAAAAGGGTGGAACTGATGAAAGCCAATGGCTTCAATGCAATCCGCTGTGCTCATAATCCTCCTTCAGAAGCTTTTCTTAACGCATGCGACAGAGTTGGAGTTCTGGTAATCGATGAGTTTACCGATATGTGGGAATCGCATAAAAACCCTCATGATTATTCAAGATTCTTCAGGGAGTGGTGGAATAAAGATCTGACCGATATGATGCTTCGCGACAGGAATCATCCTGCTATCATAATGTGGAGCATCGGAAATGAAATTCCGGAAAGCAGTTCAGCAGTTGGTTTGCGGATCGGCAAACAACTGGCTGAAAGGGTAAAAGCTCTTGATTCTACCCGCGTGGTAACAGAAGCAATTTCTGAAATATTTACCCCAGGTGGATGGAAAAATACAACTAATACCATTGGACTGCTCGACGTTGCGGGCTATAACTACACCTGGACAAAATATGAATCGGATCACCAAAAATATCCTTCGCGTATTATGTATGCTTCCGAGTCTTTTCCGATAGACGCCTACGATTCATGGAAACCGGCAGAGAAATATCCTTATATTATCGGCGATTTTGTATGGTCGGCTATGGATTATATCGGAGAAGTCTCAATTGGGAAAGCAACTATTGTTCCTGAAGCCAAAAAAATGAAATTTAAAATGCCCTCAGAGCTTAATTTGCCTGCAGGTGTGAATATCTTCGACCTGATGGGTAAAATGCCATCTGAATGGCCCTATTTTATATCGGGGTGCGGAGATATTGATATCACGGGGGAGAAAAAAGCTCAGCAGTATTACCGTGATGTGCTGTGGGATAATAGTAAACTGGAGATTAATGTACATGAACCAATTCCTGCAGGGTTTGCAGAAAATCTTAGCGGGTGGGGCTGGGCAAATGAGCTGCAAAGCTGGAGCTGGAAAGGAAATGAGGGCAAGCCTCTGCAGGTAAGGGTTTTTACAAAGTCTTCTCATGTGCGGCTTGAGCTGAATGGAAAGATTGTAGGGGAGAAGGACCTCCTTGAAAGCGAAAAATATATTGCAGTTTTTGACGTACCATACGAACCTGGAGAACTTAAGGCTATTGCATCTGATAATGGAAAAGAAACAGCAATCAAAGTATTGAAAACTACCGGAGATCCATATACCGTAAGGCTGGTTGCCGACAGGAATAAAATCAAGGCTGATCGCAATGACCTCTCATTTGTAAAAATTGAAGTTGTTGATGCGCATGGCCAATTAGTTCCCAGGGATTCAATAAAAATAAGTCTGATATTATCAAGTAGTGGTGAGCTTGCTGCTTCAGGAAATGCAAATCCGCGAGATATGGCAAGCGTAAACAGACTAATTTTAGCAACCTACAAAGGCAAAGCTCTGGCAGTAATTCGTTCAACCGGTACAGAGGGGAGTATCAAGTTAAGGGCCGAATCAGAAGGACTTAAAACGTGTGAAATTAAAATACAGGTTACAAAGTAAGAAATTGATAAATAATGCCTTGTATGAAAAATATATCTTTCATTAATCTAAAGATGCTGGTATCAATTGTTGTGGTAATAACATTATCATTGCAATCAGGGCATGCACAAAATTCAGGGCCGGATAATGATAAATGGTTTCCAAAGTATGATTTTATTGGTTCACAATTTAAGAGTCCGGCAAGTGAATTTTCTCCTCTTGCCCGATGGTGGTGGCCCGGGAATGATGTTAGCAGTGAAGAACTAAAAAGAGAAATAAACCTTTTTGCTGACAATAGATTCGGTGGTTTGGAGATTCAGTCACTCAGTCTTTTTGTTCCTGTTACAACTCCTGAGGCCAGATTAAAGGTGCTAAGCTGGGATACACCGGAGTATTATGACAATGTTAAAACTGCCCTGGAGGAAGCTAAAAAACGGGGAATAATAATAGATATGACCAATGGAAGCGGTTGGCCTCCGGGGGGTCCTTATCTCTCGCCGGAAGATGGATTTATTAATCTCCTGTTTGCTTCAAAGGATATTAAAGGCGGAGAAAAAACTATCCCAATTCCAAAAATCAGTAATAATACCGGAGTCGCATCAAAGCTGGAAGCAGTATTGGCAACAAAAGTAATTCCTAAGAATCCGGATGACAAATCCAAAACTATTCTTCTTGATCCTTCTTCAACATTAATACTTACAGGCTTTGTAAAAAATGATACTCTGAATTGGACTGCTCCGTCAGGAGACTGGAAGATCATTGCTTTCTGGAGCAAACCAAACAGCTTATCAGGCAGTATGACTGCTACTGAGAAACAGGGCCCTGTTATGAATCATTTTGATTCTCTCAAAGTGATAAAGAATTACACTCATCTTTTTGGCTCAAGGACAGGGTTGCAGCAATATTTTGGCAATCCTCTGAGGGCAGTTTTCAATGATAGTTATGAGTTTGCCGTTGACCGGCATTTTTCGAATGATTTCTTTGCTTATTTCAAGGAAAAGAGAGGTTACGATATTACACCCTGGCTTCCTGCAAACATGCAGAAAGGGTATAATTATGCCTCTTGGAAGAATCCTAATGCACCACCCGATTTTTCATATGGAAACGAAGACTGGAGATTGAGATACGATTACGATATGACTCTCAGTGAACTTTTTGGAGAACATTTTATCAGGGAAAGCAGCAGCTGGATGGAAAAACAGGGACTTCTTAATCGGACCCAGGTATATGGTTTGAATATGGATCTGATTGGAAATGCAGGTCTGGCTTCTATCCCGGAGACTGAGACAATGGTAGGTCCGGAAGCAATATTGAAAGTCATGGCTGCAGGAGCTCATTTATATAACAGGCCAATTTTGTCAGCAGAATCAATTGTATTTTCAGGCCGTGCATATATGACTACACCTCAAAAAATAAGGATGGTTGCAGATAAGCTTTTTGCAGCAGGCGTAAACCAGATAGTCTACCATGGAATCCCTTATCGTTATCTTACAGAGGATACAAAGCCAATTGGCTGGTATCCTTTCGGAAGCGCTATAGCAAATTTTTCTTCCAATCTGGGAGAATCAAATATTTTCTGGAAGTATCAGAAAGAGGTAAATGAATATATAACAAGAACCCAGTATGCTTTACGATCGGGAAAACCTCATTCTGAT
>CAIPJU010000698.1 GCA_903865465.1 uncultured Bacteroidota bacterium | reverse complement strand
GATTATGAATCGGATATATTCAATTCGAGAAAATTCACAGAAGATAATGTTGAGGATAGCTTAATTAAACGACAGATACAGAAAGACATCCGTAAGATGATAAGCAATCTGCCCGATGATCAGAGAGAGGTGGTTATTCTCAGACATTATGCCGACCTGAGTTTTAAGGAGATTGCTGATATTACGGGTGTCAGCATCAATACAGCCCTTGGAAGGATGAGGTACGCCCTTATTAATCTGAGGAAGACAATGGAGGAGAAGAAAATTACTCTTACCCTCAGCTGACTTCTCTGCTATTAAAAAATAAACTCTAAGAGGATAAATACTCTTAGAGTTTATTTAATACTATCTGAAAAGAATATCAGTCAAGAAGATGAATCACAAGTCCGCTGCGGAGTTTTGGTTCAAACCATGTAGATTTAGGAGGCATTATATTTCCCGAATCGGCAATGGTAATAAGCTGATCCATTGATACCGGGTAGAGTGCAAAGGCTACTTTCATCTCACCACTGTCGACCCTCTTGCTTAGTTCACCAAGGCCTCTAATGCCGCCAATAAAGTCAATCCTTTTTGATCTTCTAAGATCCTGTATATCAAGAACAGGACTAAGAATCTGCTCTGTTAGTATTGTGACATCCAGAACCCCTATCGGATCATTGTCATCGAAAGTAGCTTCTTTTGCCGAAAGACTATACCAACATCCTTCGAGGTACATTGAAAAATTATGAAGAGCAAGTGGTTTGTAAACTTCACTACCCTTTTCTTCAATCTCAAAGGATTTTTCAAGGGTCTCAATAAACTGGCCAGGAGTTAATCCGTTAAGATCCTTGACGGTACGGTTATAATCTATGATTCTTAACTGGTCGGCGGGGAAATGAACCGCGAGAAAGAAATTGTACTCTTCCTTCCCTGTATGCTGAGGGTTAGCATCTCTTTTTTCCTTTCCGACAAGAGCTGCAGCTGCAGTGCGGTGATGCCCGTCAGCTACATAGGTATATGGAACCTTATCAGCAAAAAGCTTTTCAATACTCTGATTTATAGCACGGTCCCTGATAACCCAGAAATGGTGTCCGAAACCGTCTTCAGCCGTAAAATTATAATCAGGCTCTTCAGATGCAACTATGTCAGCAACAATTTCATCAATCTCGGCAACAGATGGATAGGCAAAAAACACTGGTTCCATATTGGCATTATTGACCCTGACATGTACCATCCTGTCCTGTTCCTTGTCGGGACGTGTAAGTTCATGCTTCCTTATTATGCCATTCATATAATCATCAACCGAAGCGCAGGCTGCAATACCATATTGTGTGCGGCCTTCCATCGTCTGAGCATAGATATAAAAATGAGCTTCATCGTCCTGGGCAAGCCACCCTTTATCCTGCCAGAGGTGGAAGTTACTGACTGACTTTTCATAAACCTCTTCTGAATGAGAATCGATTCCAATAGGGAGGTCGATTTCCGAGCGGGTAATATGAAGCAATGAGCACTCCTTACCTTCAGCCATCCGGGCGGCCTCGTCGGTATTCATAACATCATAGGGAAGGCAGGAGAGGTCAGCTGCCAGGGCATGAAGGG
>CAIPJU010000697.1 GCA_903865465.1 uncultured Bacteroidota bacterium | reverse complement strand
GTTGTTTTATAAAAACCCCTGTCGTAATTATATGCTGCAGGATCTTTTAAGAAAAGGGTATCAATTATATTTCCGGAGTTATCATAGATTAACTTATAATATCCAAACTGATCGAGCGTATATTCAGCCAGGTTAACTTCAACGGGGATCAATGTATCGATCTGGTCAATGTTATCCGATATTATAATCTTAGCATTCTTTACAGGAACCGCATCATCGGAGTTATTGTAATCGGGTTCCACAAAACTTCCCGTCTGACTCTCAGTGAGTCTGATATAGTAGGGTCCCGATTTATTTGTGATTAAGCCTTCAACAACCAGCCTTGGCGTTATCTCCTGGCGATAGAGGCTGTAATCTTCAACACATGATGAAAAGAGTGTAAAAAACAGGGATATGGCTATTATTCTTCTCATTTTAGAATCTGAAATTGTAGGTCAGATAGAGTGTTATCCCATATAAGTACATTTTATAGGCACGTGTTGTATCAAAATCATAATCATCCTGTCTGACAAACAGTGAAAATATGTTTTTGCGGTTATAGAGGTTATAAATTCCGAAACTCCATTCGGGTTTACTGCTCCTGAATTGTTTTTTTGGATTTTTATAGGTGAAGGAGATATCGAGCCGGTGATAGGGGGGAAGCTTATAACCGTTGCGGCTTGTGTAATAATTGAATGCAGCTCCGTAGTAGATAAACGATCCCTCGGGTATTGTTATATATCCTCCTGATGAGAATTTGAATGTCGAGCCAAAGTCCCAGGCCCTGGATAATTTGTAAACCATCACCACTGCCAGATTATGACGTTTATCGAACGCCGCCGGATAAGAATGGTTGGAGTTGATCCCATCTATCTCTCTTGTGGTTTTCGAGAGAGTGTAACTGATCCATCCGGTCATCCTGCCCGATTTCTTAGCAACAAAGAATTCGGCTCCGTATGACTGCCCTGTTCCGCTTAATACCTGGATTTCGAGATGAGGGTTAAGGAATAAATCTGCATTATCCCTGTAATCAATGATATTAGACATTTTCCTGAAATAGAATTCGGCAGAGAATTCATATTTTCTGTCGGGGAAAGATTTATAATATCCTGCAGAGTACTGCTTCGAAGATTGGGGTTTTATATAACTGTTTACGGGTAACCAGACGTCGGTTGGGAGGCCAACAGATGAGTTGCTCAGAAGGTGTTGATACTGTTTGACATAGGTATATGATATCTTGATAGAATTATTATTGTCAATAAGATACCTTAAGTCGAGCCGGGGTTCTAATCCACCGTAAAACTTAATGAGTTCATTATTCCCGTATTGAACGGAATCGATCACCACCCTGTTAGGGGAATAGGAGTAAACGGTGCTTTTGCCGAGAAGAAAAAACATTGAATATCTTAAACCGTAACTAAGGGTGATTTTGTCGCTGATCTTCTGTTCGTTTGAAATATATATAGCGCTCTCCACTGATTTCTGCCTGTCAAGTTCAAAGGACTTGGTCAGGGAAGCAGAATCGCGGGGCTCAATTTTGCCGGGGGAATATTTATGATTTTCTATCGAAAAGCCGAATTTGATATGATTTAACGGATTAACGAAATAGTCAAAATCCGATTTAAGATCAACTTCCTGAAGGCTCGATAACCATTTAAAATCCCTTGCATCATCTTTCAGAATATAGGAATAATCATATTTACTGTAGACAATCATGCTATTTGAAAAAATCCTTGAATTGAAAACATGGTTCCATCGGGCCGTGGCAGTCTGATTTCCCCAATCCATGCTGCTGTTTTTATCTATTGAATAATAAAAGAAATG
>CAIPJU010000696.1 GCA_903865465.1 uncultured Bacteroidota bacterium | reverse complement strand
GGCTGGATTTGGATCCTGCAGCACGAAAATATTCAAGCGCCATTAAAGAGGCCTGCTTTGCTTTTTCGCCACCGTTCACATCCTTCTGTTTTTCAATATATGAATCAATTGTCTGCTCAAATGAAGCAGCATTATTCTGACTCCTGTAAATTAAAGCCTTATTATAGATAGCAGTGTTGAAGCCGGGATTTATAGCCAATACACTGTCAAAGGCCAGCAGGGCGTTAGGAAAATCCTTCTTTGTGAAAAATTCGGTACCCATATTATAATAACCTTGTGACAAAATCTTGGCAGCATTTTCCCTGGCAGTTGCATTTGTGTACTTCTCAGCTACTTTTGAAGCTGTCTTTGCCAGCTTGATTACTTCGGCAGCAGGTTTCTTATCTGCGAGGGCGGCAGAAGCATCTTTGACATACAATCCTGGAAGTACCTGTACTGCTTTTTGTTTCAGGTCAGCAGCAGTCTCGCCCACCTTATCAGAAAGGGCAACCACTTTTTCAAAGGCAGCAATGGCTGCTTTTGTGTCGGTTTGCATTGCTTTTGCGCCGTCATTATAGGAATTAATCACCTCATTACGATCCTGTCCAAAGAGAGCTGTCGAGGATATGGCAGAGGCAATAATTATCCCTGCCAGATTTTTTGCCATTTTACAATTCATTCTCATGTTGATTTTCAGATTATTACAATTATTTCTAATTTTTATTCCTCGCTAAAATAGAAATTTAATTTGATCTTCCAATTCTTTGTTATAAAGATCATAGTTATTAAGGGACAAAACTATAGATGGCAGGGGACTCTGGAGGCTTAAGAAGGGCAGAAGCAGTAAGAATTCGACAGCCATTATCCAGGAAAAGTCTTATCAGAGGCTAAATTCTATATACGATGGACGGAAAATATGACATATCAAGAAATAAAAAACCCTATTATGCTGATAATCTGCATGAAATAGGGTTTGTTGTTGAGGTCGGTGGCGGATTCGAACCGCCGTAAATGGTTTTGCAGACCACTACCTAGCCACTCGGTTAACCGACCAATTGTTTGGACTGCAAAAATAATAAAATTTGTTAATAATAAAACACGACCTATTTTCATTTTAAATGCCATTCCTGTCGTTAATCAAAATGTGATGTCTAAATCCATTAACCGCAGAGATCGCAAAGTCCTCTGCAAAGGTCGCAAAGAACAATTTGCCAGTATTTTAACTTTGAGCGCTTTGCTTTAACTCTGCCTCTTTGCGGTTTAAAAGCATTTTAATTAACTTTAGCATCATCTTACTTATCTATTCCCAATGACAATGAAAACCTTCCCATCAGCTTTATTTTTTATATCATTCTTTGTAATGAGTTCTTTTGCTTCATCCCAGAATGTGAAGAGTGCTTCAGGTAAGAATGATAATATCCTTCCTGTCCGCGGCCTCTGCATCTCAGCACCAAAATCAAAGAACCTCGATGAGTTTATTAAATTCATCAATGAAGAACTTGCTCCCCGATCGGTCAATACCCTGATACTTATGGTTGATTACAACTATATGTATGAGAGTCATCCGGAGCTTCGCGATTCGTTGGCCTTGTCGGAGAGCGATGTGAAAAAGCTCGTCGGGGCCTGCCGAAAAAATAATATCACCATCATCCCCCAGATCGACCTCCTCGGTCATCAGTCATGGGCAAGTAAAACCGGAAACCTTCTAAGGTTTTATCCTGACTTTGATGAGACTCCGGGAATTAAAATGCCGGAAAAATATGTCTGGCCCAACGCCGACGGACTCTATTGCAAAAGCTACTGTCCTCTTCATCCGGGTGTTCACAAGATAGTATTCGACCTGGTCGATGAGATATGCGATGTCTTCGAGACCACTGCCTTTCATGCCGGAATGGATGAGGTTTTTTACATTGGCGAACTGGGTTGCCCCAGATGTGCGGGCAAAGACAAGGCCGAGCTGTTTGCCGGGGAAGTAACACTGATCAGAAACCACCTTGCAGAAAAAAACAGAAAACTCTGGATCTGGGGCGATCGCCTTATCGACGGACGAACGACTGGAATCGGAGACTGGGAGGGAAGCTATAATTTAACCTACAGGGCTATTGACCTTATTCCCAAAGATGTTATCATCTGCGACTGGCACTACGATAGACCCGATCAGACTGCCGTCTACTTTGCGATGAAGGGTCTGAGCGTTATCAGCTGTCCATGGCGCAATCCCGACAATGCTCTTCTTCAGATTGAGGATATGCAGAGATTCAGAAGCCATTCAACTCCTGAAATGAAAGATCGTTTTCTGGGTGTCATACAGACCATCTGGTCGGGAGGGGAACAATTCCTTGACGCTTTCTATGGACGAAAAGCGGAAAAAGGTGATAATACTCAGGTTAACTGCTTCAAGGCTATGTTCAAAAGGAGTCAGGATAAAAACTAGAATCTCAGTTCCTGATAAGCTTTTTGGAATAGGTAAATTTGGATGTACTTAGAACACAGATGTAAATACCCTTCGGAACAGGAACTCCCTGATCGTTGAATCCATCCCAGGTTACTGAATTGTATCCCGATTCAATCAATTTGCTTTGGATAACCCGGATCCTGGTTCCGGTTAAGGAATAGATTGAAATATCTGCAAGGTTCTTTCCCGGCAAATTATATGATATAATTGCAGACGACTTTACAGGATTAGGTACGACATTCAGCTGAACATCCGTAGGCGCAGAAACATCCCTGACTGCAACGTCCTCATTTTGCCTGACTACCGCAGTATCAGCATTATTGATCATGATATTATCTAACCAGATCTGAGCCCCGTTCACCACAGGGTATTCTGTCGATATCTCAATCCTGTCGATTGCTGAATAGTCAAATTTCCCTTCGGGATTATACCACGAGCCATTGTCCCATGAACCTTTTTCATTGAAGGTATTAAGGGGAATATGAACATGGTGCCATTTCCGGTCGAATGATGCAATGCTCTCATCGATTGTTACTCCCAGCCTCCATGGATGGTCAGTCGCAGATATCTTGCTATCCACAAACCTGATATCGAATTTAATCCCGGGCATATTGCCTCTTAGCATGAAGTCAATCGCGTAACCTTCGGAGAATAATTTTGAGAGATCCCTGTCGGGTTTAAAATCAAAGGAGAGTGAATTATATATGCTGAATCCTTTCCACGAAATGCAATAACTGCCTGCTTCGGGAAGCTCAGTTGAATAGAAACTCGTTGAACCTGCAGGATATCCTCCACCGATGATGCCATGCCCTGCATAATCAGTATAAATTTCAAATCCGGTTGAGTCGGGTTTCATCGAAAATGGTGTTTGAGGGGGAATATTCAATCCAAGTGATTCAAGTAAACCGGTATTCAGGTCATGTCCGAACATCTCATTAGAATCTTTATTGAACAAGCCGAAGCCACCCTGGTAATCCCATGAGGTCCATGGAATGTTATTGTCTTCGAGATACTTCCTGACTGTATTGTACCAGTAGATTCTGTCGGACTGCTTGCTGTTCGGGATATAGGCTCCGAATTCGCCGCAGTAAATATTCACATTCCTGCTGTTCCTGAAATTGATTGCAGTATTTAAAAGTTGTTTAACATGCTCCTCAGTACCCTCGGCTGAATAGCCGTTAAGTCCATTCTCGATCCATGTTCCGGTTAAAGAAGCAGGGCAAGCAGGCATTGAGCCGGCTGAATAAGGAAAAGGTACTCCTGCGAGAGGCGCCATTGACGGGGATACCCAGGTTGCTCCCTGGTGCGTAAATATAAAGGGGTCATAAAAGTGGAAGGTATAGAGCAGGTTGGAATCGTTATATGTGGGCAGGTTTTGAAGTTCATTATAGGAATTGAATCCTGAGCCCCCCACTATTATGGTATGTTTTGAATCCACCAGCCTGATGGCGTCAATTGCCTGACCCTGAATATTTCCCCAGTCAGTAGTTGATATTCCATGTGGCTCATTGAGGATTTCATACAACACATATCCCGACCTGTTCCTGTAATGGCTGGCTGTTTGCGACCAGACTTTAGTAAGGATATTCACCACATCGGGACTGGTATCTGAATTGGGATCAAAGCTATGGTTATCGAGGATTACATAAACATGAAGCTGCTCACACCAGGTCACAAGCGAATCGAGAAAGGAGAGGTATAAAGGATCAAGAGTATAGGAGGGGCTTCCGGATGTCATGCCATGCATATTAACTGGCAGCCTTATCACATCGCAACCAAGGCTTTTAATGTCTATTATATCCTGTTTGGTATAGGTTGTAAAATTAAGCTGACCCGGGTTGTCGCCCTGAAACCATCCTGTAAGGTTGACACCCCTGCTGAAAGGAGCCTGGGCCGATGATGTGATGGCCAGCATCGAACCAAGTATTATTAACGGCAAAAATTTCCAGGGCTTCAAATTCATTATTGTACAATTATCTGAATTTTAACTTTATTCTTGACGATAGGACAGAAGGTAATTACCTGACACTTTTGTTCCTTCTTCCCTGCAAAAACTATTTACCGTATGTCCGGGTCATTGATGTTGGGATAACAATAATGAAGTCCGCCTGATCTTTACCGGCATCCTCAAGTTTGCTGATATCATCCTGAAGAACCGCTGAGATTGTAACTACTTTAATATCAGGATTATATTTCTTAAGGTGCCATATAATTCCCATATGCCTGTCGGAGTGATAGCTGCCGTTAAAATGGAGAATTGTCTTTCCATCCTGCCAGTTATCGGCAATCGACTTTGCCATAGTAGCATCTTTGACAGCCTGTGCTTTGGGCAGGTTTTCAGATGAGTGACCCATCGGGCCTCCTTCCATGGAAAGCATATCCTTGTAACAGGGCAATTCGGGATCATAAGCTATTGGCAGAGGGGCAATGTATTTCAATGCCTCAGGAGTGAGCTTCTGAAGGGCATCGAATCCGCCGGTTGATACCAGCGAGGCATAACGCCGGGGAATATTTGAGGCTACAAACTTCAGACCTTTTTCTTTTGCGAAGTTCAGAAGCGGCTTGTAATCTGTTGCATAGTTATTCCATTTCTTCATTTCACTTTCGAACGAAGACTCCTTTATAATGCCATTAAGGTATTCATTTACAAGCAGCTGGTTATCGGTTTCAAACATCTCTGCAGCCAGAATCAGATCTTTTCCTTCAGTTTCAAAAAGGTCTTTCGCAAGTTCAAGTTCAAGCCAGTGTGCCACGGGGTTATCGTGCAATTCGCCAAAAAAGATGACATCACCTTTCTTAGTTGCTTTCAGAATATCACCGTAATCAGCTTTTCTCCCTTCGCCCGTGAATATTTTATAGGCAGGCTTATCCTGAGAGAATGAACTAATCGACATGAAAAGGAATAGAAAAAATATTGAATATTTCATTTGGGATCAGTTAAATAAGAAGTTAATACTGTTATAAAGAAATGAACAATATTCCTCATTTCAAATTTGGATCTCTAAAAAGTCTCAAGGAATAAACCTTTTCCTCTGTGTAACTCTATTATTCCTATGTTTAACTCTGTGTAACAGAAAGTTTTATATTACACAGAGGTCCACTGAGGAAGAGAGAGCTCCACAGAGAAAGCGATTTCATCATTTAAACTTATCTTAACCCAAACCTGTAACTGAATTTAATAAGAAAGACATTAGTTGGTCTTACCCCGAAGAGGCCCTTC
The DNA here is from genome assembly GCA_903865465.1 of uncultured Bacteroidota bacterium. GTDB lineage: Bacteria > Bacteroidota > Bacteroidia > Bacteroidales > VadinHA17 > LD21. Next base: position 2,092 of record CAIPJU010000696.1, on the reverse strand, counting down.
ACATTATTAACATAATCCATCATCCCGTTTGCACCAGAGCTATTCCTTGTCTGGCTCCAAACAAGGTAAACCGATGAACCTGGATTGTATTCCCAGCGGATAACCAGGTTTGAAAGGAAGGCTTCGTAGTTGAAGTCACTTTTGCTGATCTGGTAATCGGGATTAGCTCCTCCCTTCTCATAAATGTTAAATAGATCGTTGTCTGCAACGATTTGTGAAGGGGAATAGGTATGAAACCTGTCAGAATATTTAGAAGCCATCGGATCGGTAATATACTTGTAGTCGTTGTATTTCCCTGTTGCAACGAATGGCTGGCCCCAGTATTGAAGTGTAAGGTCGGGAGATATATTGAAATTGACCCTGAACGATGCACCCACTGTTTTTTCGCTTATGGTGCCGAAGATATATCTCGCATCATTACCCATTGAAGTCTGGGTTACATACTGAAGCTGATCGTGTGTATAGCTGACGGAAGGATTGAATGAAAGGAGAATGTAGTTTGAGGGTTTATAATCGACTCCGATGCTTGCATTAATTGAGTTCGAACTGTTTTGATCTACACCATTGGTGCCGACATTGATATTGAAAACAACTTTCTTCCTGTTGTCAGTGTTTACCCCCATATTAACCCTGTAGTTTCCAGGGTATTTCATCATTGGACCGCCGCGCAGAAGGGATGTTGACCGCTGGGGACCGCTAAGGCTTGTACTTATCCATCCGTTCCAGAAATTTTTAAGTGTTATATTTGAATTTCCTTCTAATCCTGTTGATAGCAGATCGCCTCCAAAGTCCAGGACATTAAAGACATCAAAATTAATATTATAACGCCGGTAAATTCCCTTGGGTTCCCACTGGTTATATCCTGCCCAGGCTATGGCAAGAAGCTGATCTGCCTGCTGGAGGTATCCCATATCGTTGGTTTCGAACCCTGGTGTTTTCCATAAGAGAGCGCCGAGGAAGTTCCAGTGTCCGTTAAGTTTCATCACCTGCATTCTTCCTCCCGAACCTAGAAGGGATGTCCGGTTTGTGTCGAGTTTTGCATATTTATTATCGGGCCTCTGGAAAAAGTGAGCCGACGATAACTGAGTCTGGGTAATAGCCGATTTTGAACCTTCAACATAACTAAATGCAGCGTTAATATTGAACATCCAGCTTTTATTCTTGAAATACTGGGTGAAGTCAGCTCCTCCGGTATAGGCTCCTTTATGCAGATATTTAGCAAGTTCCGGATCAAGATCCCTGTTTGTACTTGTAAATATGCCGCCAATAATTGTCTTGCCTTCATGCAGATCTTTCTGAACCCTTCCAACGAAATAATTGGTAAGCGGTTCAACAATCTGAGATGTTCTTCCTCCTACTGTATCAATCCTGGCCCTGTCTTCCGCTGTAACAGCCTCGACAAATCCCAGTGACAATCCGTCCTTGGTCTTTCCTGTTAGCTTGGCTGCGCCGAGGATTGTTGTCCGGGAAGGTATATCGGCATTCCACCCGTCTCTCAGATTTACTGATCCCTGTGGGGCCCTCCCTATACGTCGCGAATAAAAGAGGTTATCATTTCCTATTCCCCCATCGCCGATGCCGAGGCCGAATGTGGTAATATTATTTCCTTCAATGAAAAATGGTCTTTTTTCAGAATAGAAAGTCTCATAGGCTGAGAGGTTCACTAGCGAGGGGTCGGCTTCAACCTGACCGAAATCGGGATTTATGGTAAGGTCCATTGTCATATTGTTCGTAACTCCGATCTTGGCATCTATTCCGCCATTCAGTTTAGACAATTTCCCACTTTCGCGGAATGGGTTCCCCGGTTCTGGTTTAAAGGTTTCTGATTTTGCAACTGCATAGGGTGTGACATCGAATATTTTTCGTGGTTTAATCTGTTCCAGGCCTGTTAATTCACCCATGAGATGAATAAATCCCGGTGCATCTTTCGGAATATGCTGCCAGAAGTCGGTCTCATTCTTCCTGTAGAAGATACGGGCAATCTCAAAGCCCCATACATCGCCTGAATTCTTTTCAAACCTGACCTGGCTGAAGGGGATTTTCATTTCAGCAACCCAACCTTCCTTATTTACAGATGTTTTAACCCACCAGT
>CAIPJU010000695.1 GCA_903865465.1 uncultured Bacteroidota bacterium | reverse complement strand
CTTGATTTTGCATATGAGATTCATACTCAGGTAGGAAATCATGCTATCGGAGCTAAAATAAACTATAAGCTTAATCCGATCAGTGCAATATTGATGAGTGGCGATCAGGTCGAGATAATAACTTCAGATATTGCTAAGCCTGAAAAAGAGTGGCTCTCTTTTGTCAGAACTTCAAAAGCCAAGGAAGCAATAAAAAATGCTCTTAAATTCGAGTCAAAGGATATCGTACAGCTTGGCATGGAAATCCTTGAATTAAAGCTGAATGAACTTGGCATGACTGCTAATAATGATACAATAAGAAAACTCATTCCATCCTATGAGGTTCAGACCAAAGATGAGTTGCTTGCCGGAATAGCAACAGGTAAAATAAGACTTGACAACCTGAAGAGATTTACAAGGAAAAATACTTCAGGGAATGTAATTAAATACTGGGAGCTAAAGCTCATCGGATCAAAAAAAGAGAAGAAGGATAACCAGTCTGAAAACAGGGAAACAATCGACAAAAGAGTTCCGTTTCTTTTACGTGAGAATGTTGATAATTCAAGTCAGTCATATGAGATAGCCAAATGCTGCAACCCTATTCCCGGAGATGAGGTTACCGGATACCACTCGCCGGAGGGAACTATAGTAATTCATAAGCCCAAATGTCCGGTTGCCATACGTATAAGTTCAAATGAAGGTAACAGAATCATTCCTGTGAGATGGGCTATACACAAACTCGTATCGTTCCTTGCAAGGATAAGTATGAGCGGTATCGACAGGATAGGTCTGGTAAATGATATCACTAAAATAATCTCTTCGGAGCTGCAGGTGAATATGAACAGGATAAATATAACTACCCAGAATGGTATTTTTGAAGGGACTATCGATCTGTACGTTCACCACACACAGGACCTTAACAACCTCATTCTCAAAATATCCAACGTAAGGGGAATAGAAAATGTCAAAAGAGTTGAGGATTTTTCAAAATGATTTTTATACTGAATACCCCTGTTTTATAAGTAAAATTCCATATTTTTGATCTTATCTTAAATTAGACCAAATATGATTAGTGATGATACAAAACTGACTGTTAAAAAGATCTTCACTGAGTATCTCGAAAGAAAGGGGCATAGAAAAACACCTGAAAGATATGCGATTCTGGATGAGATTTACTCGCGGTCGGGGCATTTCGATATAGAGACTCTTTATATTTTCATGAAAAATAAAAATTACAGGGTCAGCAGGGCAACGCTTTATAATACGATTGAATTGCTGCTCGATTGTAATCTCGTAATTAAGCACCAGTTTGGAAAGAATATTGCTCAGTTTGAACGTGCCTATCAGTGCAGCCAGCATGATCACCTGATTGATATTGAAACGGGTACCGTGATTGAATTCTGCGACCCCAGGATCCATGAAATAATTAAAACGGCAAGCGAACTGCATGGCTTCGTTGCCCAGTATCACTCCCTCTACATCTATGGGAATATCAACGAAGCTGATAAGTCCAAACAAAAATAGTCTAAGGTTTCCTGCTGCTTCTTTCAGGTCTCAAAAAACATAATTTTCAGAATTTGTAACTGGCAGAAAATAGTGGCTGCATCAGGTAAAAACTTCCACTTCCCGAACTAATGTCCCGGTAGATTGACTTATTCAAAATAATATTCTGAGGCATAAAAGCCAGATCCCATTTTCCCTTCTTTCCGGTAGTAGCCGAACCCTGCATTATATTCTTTTTTTTCAGAGTTTCAACTGCATATGCGTAAGCTGCAAGACCTGTTGCATAGGGAATAAAGAAATAAGGAGCTGGCTTGTCCGACTCGGTTATCATAGCAATGCCCAGTCCAATCAGGGCTCCACCCGAGGCAGCATAAGCAGTAAGCATACCCTGGTGTTGTGTAAATCCTGCATCTTTAAGCCATACATGACTTACGAGGGAACCTGAAAGTAAGCCTATTGCCGGCCAAAGGATATCAGATCTCTTAACATTTATCGATTCTGCTCTTACAGTTGATATACCGAATCCAAGTTCGCCGTTTAAAAGTGCCAGCACCTGTGTGGCCCTGATATCACCTGCAGTAAATTCATGTGACTTATTAATCTCGCTGGCTAAAAGATAACCACCTGCCCCAAACAACAGATCAGCTGCTCCATAGAATCTTGAATTATCGGTGGTGGCTGCCATGAGTGATATTCCGGTGAAAGGACCAATCCAGCCATAATGTCGGTATAATCCGGCAGCACCTTCCGACAGCTCATACTTTTTGCCAATTGAATTACCAACAATTCCTAATCCAATACTGGTTAAAGCTCCCAGACCTACAGATAACTTATAATTATTATCATTCCAGGCATTATCGCCTCCGATTAGGGTTGCCAGTGCAAAGCCATGCAGCCATCCGATTCTGGAACCGTGATCTGAGAGAACCAGTGAGCTTTGGGATATCGTTCTGGATGAATTTGCAATCACAGGTATTACTCCTGCAACACCTGCCGTAATAATCGGAATACCTGCTACTGCTCCTCCTTTAGCCTCGGTAATTATATCAATAGCAATACCGTAATAAAGACCATTCAAAGTAGAAAAGACGATATGCCTCTTGAAAAGCAAGTCATCCTGCCCTCTCACATTTGCATTATTAAATGCCAAAATGAGAACCACAAAGACGGAAATCGCAAAGTTCTTATGCATAGCCAGTCAGTTTACTGAATAATTTAACTTTAAATCAAATTTAATCAATTTCGGGAACATTACAGGGTGTCGTGGTATCAATTTAGTGTTGAAATAATAACTGCTGAGGTAACGTTGAATTGGACTTAAGGCACTTTTCAACAATCAATAAACCATGTAAATTTTGGTCGATTATTTTTATAACTTGCAATCCGGTTAATTTTTATTCTCAAAAGACATAACATGAACATTGACATACTGTTGGGCCTGCAATGGGGTGATGAAGGCAAAGGTAAAATAGTTGATGCTTTGAGTCCGGGATACGATATAATTGCACGTTTTCAGGGCGGACCAAATGCTGGCCATTCACTTGAGTTTAACAATGTAAAACATGTTCTTCATCTTATTCCCTCCGGGATATTTCACCCCGACAAGTTAAATGTTATTGGAAATGGTGTCGTAATTGACCCTGCAGTTTTCATGAAGGAGATCTTTGAACTTGGTTCTCCCATTGAAGAACTCACCAGGCGGCTAATAATTTCGACAAGGGCCAACCTCATAATGCCAAGCCATCGTATTCTTGATGCTGCTTATGAATCGTCGAAAGGGAATTCTAAAATAGGATCTACACTTAAAGGTATTGGCCCTGCTTATACTGATAAAACCGGAAGAAACGGACTCAGAGTAGGAGATATCTTTCACCCTGATTTTGCATCTATCTACCAGAGCCATCTGGAGAATCATCTTTCCATATTGAAGAGTTACAATTTTAGTTTCGATTTAAAGGAGTACGAAAAAGATTGGTTCGAAGGAGTGGAGCTGATTAAAAGGTTCAGAGTTGAAAATACTGAATATCTAATTAATAACATGGCTGGTCAGGGTAAGAAAGTACTTGCCGAAGGTGCCCAGGGAACCATGCTCGATGTCGACTTTGGCTCCTACCCTTTTGTTACTTCATCTAGTACCATTAGTGCCGGTGCCTGCACAGGACTCGGTATTTCACCAAAAGCAATAGGCGAAATTTATGGTATCTTCAAAGCATATAGCACCAGGGTTGGCAGTGGTCCATTTCCTACTGAACTCTGTGACCAGACAGGTGCTGCTTTGCGCAATATTGGCCACGAATTCGGATCAACTACCGGAAGACCGCGGCGCTGCGGATGGCTTGATCTCCCCGCATTGAAATATTCCATTATGATAAACGGTATCACACAGCTTTTCATGACCAAAGCTGACGTACTGTCAGGTTTTAAAACCATTAAAGTCTGCACATCATATCTGGTACATGGGGAAGAATGTTATGAGATTCCGTTTAGCAGTAATTTTGAAATTGTTCCTGTTTACTCTGAGCTTGAGGGATGGGATGAGGATATATCCTCCGTCAAAGAATACGATTTGTTGCCGAAGGCGTTAAAAAACTTTATTGAATTTATTGAAAATAGCACGGGAGTTCCTGTAACAATGATTTCCGTTGGCCCCGACCGTGAGGAAACAATATTCAGGAAATAAATCTGAATTTGCATAAATCTGGAATATTACATTTAAAGCCAGGAAAAGCTGGTTGCTGAATCATATCAGAGTTATTTACTGCATTTAATATTACTTTAAATCAGATCAGTTTAAGAGTAGCCTGATTTCAAGGCCATTGATAAACTAACCTGGTTTCAGGTAT
>CAIPJU010000694.1 GCA_903865465.1 uncultured Bacteroidota bacterium | reverse complement strand
TGGTGGAAGCGTATGTGGTGCAGGACCATATGATATTTCACTATTGCTCTCGGGAATGCAGACTCTGACAACTTATCCCCAGCCATATTACCTCGGGTTTATTTTTTATGCATATAAGGAGTATAATCAGTTTTCAAATCCTGTGACGGATATCTTCAACGACCCGTATGCAGCGAAAATTTCAACCTTGTACGATGGAACCCTCACTGGTGATCAGATTAACAGTCAGCTTACAACTTCAGTCAGCGGGCTTCTGAACCCCGATTTCATAGCAGGCTTTTCAACCGTAGCAAAATACTCTTCGGTCAAGACAGCATTTGACAATAACAGCATTACAGCCTGGCACAGCTATAAACCGTTGATGCTGATACATGGTTCAGCAGATGCTGATGTCAACCCACTCACTACAGAAAACCTTTACACTCAGATGATAGGTGCTGGAACATCGGCTGATATTTGCAAGAAAGTTATTGTTGACGGAGTCGATCATTCAGGAGGAATTGTCCCATGCATGACTCAGGGCTTGATATTCTTAAACAGCCTGAAGGGTTCAAAGTAAAAAATCAGAAAAAGTAAACTGTTGGGAAGAAAAAAGGAGTTGCCTTTGCTTGAGAAGGTGACGATTACAGATATAGGGGCAGAAGGGAATGCTGTTGCCCGGGTAGATAACCTCGTGGTATTTGTTCCGATGCTGATACCAGGAGACGTTGTCGACCTGAAAGTTATCAGGAAAAGGAAAAAATACCTTGAGGGAAAGGTTATCAGGTACCATAGCCATTCACCCCACAGGATTGAACCACGATGTCGTCATTTCGGGATCTGCGGTGGATGTAAATGGCAGCATCTGCCTTACGATCTTCAGCTTATGTATAAAGAAAAGCAGGTTAAGGACAGCCTTACCCGAATCGGCAAGGTAGATGTGTCTGAGATAAAGCCGATTATCCGGTCATCAGAAGAGTTCTTATACAGGAATAAGCTTGAATTCACCTTTTCCGACAAACGATGGCTAACCAAAGATGAGATTGAATCAGAAAACCTGTATGAAAGGGAGAATGCACTTGGCTTCCATATACCCGGACTTTTTGATAAAGTGCTTGATATAACTGAGTGTCATCTTCAGCCCGAACCTTCGGGATCAATAAGAAATGCCGTTAGGGAATATGCCTTAAATAATGGTCTTGAGTTTTTTGATCTTCGTGATCATAAGGGCTTGCTCCGGAACCTGCTTGTCCGCAATACCCTGGATGGTGATGTGATGGTTATCGTTGTCTTTTTTTATGACGATCTGGAAAAGAGAGTAGCACTTCTGGATTTCATTGCAGCCACTTTTCCTGCCGTAACATCACTTTTTTATGTAATAAATTCCAAGAAAAACGATTCTCTTAGTGACCAGGTACCGGTTCATTATTACGGAAATGATCACCTTGTTGAAAAAATGGAAGATCTTAAATTCAGGATTGGTCCCAAATCATTCTATCAGACTAATACGAAACAGGCCTTGAATCTATACAGTGTTGCCAGGGAATTTGCAGGATTGACGGGGCAGGAGACAGTTTATGATCTGTATACCGGCACCGGAACGATAGCCTGTTTTATTGCCTCGAAAGCACGAAGGGTTATCGGAGTAGAATATATTGAAGATGCTGTAAGTGATGCCAGGATAAATGCCGGAATGAATAATATAGATAACACCTCGTTCTTTGCCGGCGATATGAGGGATGTGCTTACAGAAAGTTTTTTTGAAGCTAATGGTCATGCTGATGTTATAATTACTGATCCTCCCAGGGCTGGGATGCACGAAGATGTCGTGAAGGCGATTCTTTCAGCTGCGCCTGAAAAGATTGTTTATGTGAGTTGTAATCCGGCTACCCAGGCCAGGGATCTCTATCTTTTGTCGGAAAAATACAAAGTTACAGCTGTTCAGCCAGTGGATATGTTTCCTCATACTCATCATGTTGAGAATGTAGCTCTTCTCGAAAGAAGAGAGTAGTGAAATTAATGAGTAATTAATTTTGCACTTTATACATGTTTTTATACTTTTGTTGCGCTTCGGATATTGGCGTTTTGGTTTGAAGTTATTATTCCGGAGATAGTTCAAAGAAGTATTGGAGAGATGGGTGACCCTCCTTCTCCGCTCAGAGGCGGATACGGAGGGCAAAGGTGGCTTAAACCAGCCCCGATGAATCGGGACTAAACTGCCGAACACCAAAGTTCATAAATGTATTGGAGAGATGGGTGAGTGGCTTAAACCAGTCCCGAATGGTCGGGACTAAACTGCCGAACACCAAAGTTCATAAATGTATTGGAGAGATGGGTGACCCTCCTTCTCCGCTCAGAGGCGGATACGGAGGGCAAAGGTGGCTTAAACCAGCCCCGATGAATCGGGACTAAACTGCCGAACACCAAAGTTCATAAATG
>CAIPJU010000693.1 GCA_903865465.1 uncultured Bacteroidota bacterium | reverse complement strand
GTAGTAATAGCTTAGGCAATCAGGTATCACCAACAAGTACTCAGATGAATAACCAGCTCAATTCCCCGAAGAACCAAAAAGACAAAGGTGCTCCTCCAACTGATGTCAAGGAAGCAGAGCCAAATCCAATACTTTATGAAAACTACCAGCAATGTTATGCCAGCCTGATTTCTGACGTTGTCGGGAGGCCTGCTGAAGAAGTTGATGCCAGAAAAAGTACCATCAAGAAATACTGCAAAACTATGTCGCGAGTTAAGTATCAGAAAAAGTTCTCAGATTGCTTTAACTCCAGTATGGGGAGTGGTAATAGTATAGACCTCATTATAGATGGATGTACTTCTAGCAATGACAAATCACTTCAATAGATATGTGTCTCTCTGAGCACTACTTACTTGTTCACAGTTTAAATATCCATTTTGGGTTGATGACCGGTTGGATTATTAATAATGGGTTTGGCAACGAAAATATAACGTATAATCATATATGAGATAATAAATGTAATTACTATTTTAATACTCGTGCTTTCGGCAGAGAGAACTATGAAAGATTGCAAAATATTTAACCAGAAATTAAGGCAAGCGATTTCAGCGTACCATAGCAACAATACGGTGGAATATCGCAATAAAGTGTATAATACGTTACCAGATGGGCCTCTTTTAGTTGCTATTGACTCAGTTCCTAATAGCTACTCATTGAATCAATCAACCGACATGGAACACATATTCAATTTGTTAGCTATTGAAGCTGCGGACGGCTCTCTGATTTTAGCTGTATTTACAGATGAGAAGGCTGTAGCCGACTATGTACCTGGTCATTACTTATTAACAGAACCACGTGGACTGCTTGATATCGTTCAAAATCAATATCATGGTGGTAAAGTGATTAATACTGCTGAACATGGATTCTATATTAGCCCGGATGATGTGACTGCAATATTGAATAATTGGGACATGCCGAGATGAAACTTCCAAACATGCTTAAATTACTCACAAAGAATAAAGACGCGGCACTGTCACTGGCAGAGCTGAAACGGAAAATAGATGCCAGTGGGGTCGACTTTCCTGCGGAACTCTCAAGTAAAACTGGAGATTATCCGGATAGAACCGTTATTCCCCTCCCCGTCCGTGTGGGCGATGCAACGATTGCCGGGCTCTTTCTGTTCTGCCCTGAAGAGGATAGGGATTACTTCAAGATCAGGATTCCACCACCAGAACCGAGTGTTAAATTTCGCTTTCTGGAGTATAAAATGTTTTCAATCATTGAGGTGCTGTTGGTCTTTAAACAGGATCGGCAGATGGTACTGCATCTGAACCCATCCGCCACGTCGGTGAAGGACTTACTTGGTACCTGTGGTAAAACTGGGTTACTTTCTTTTCATTATGTGTGTGCCAAAAGTAGCGTTCTGGTCAGTTCTTTTACTGATGTGGATGGCGAGCATCTGGAGTGGATTAAGAGGAATCACCTTCGGTCATTGCAATTAGAAACAACATCTGAACGGATATTCTCTATCGCCTCTTCGACCATAGCCGAGGGATTCAAGAGCAATCAGCGGTGCTATAGGTTTGCTGACGAAGTAAGACGGCAAAGAATAAAGTAAACCGTCACTAAAAAATATGGAGAGACTACAAAGCTCTGATGGGAATTTCCAGCACGGAAATAGATACCGACCACATTTGGTAGGATCTCAGGGGAAGCGATGAACAATCAGGAAGTAATCAGAACAGATAACGTCTTGGTTCGGATAATGACGCTCAAGGAGGGTGCTTCAACTGAATGGCATTATCACACGGAGGTTACTGATTTCTTTGTCTGCTTAACGGGCAGAATCTTGGTCGAAGTTCGTAATCCTGTTGGAGTGTATATCTTGCATCCGGGTCAAAGATCAGAAGTTGCTGCTTGTCAAGTTCATCGTGTTCTAAATGCTTACAAGGAGAGGTCTGAATATCTGTTGATTCAAGGAGTAGGAAGATATGATTTCAATCTTGGATGACTTGACAGTTAAGTAAACGTTGATATTGTGCCCTGATTATTGCCCTTGAGATACTAATATTCGGAACAGGG
>CAIPJU010000692.1 GCA_903865465.1 uncultured Bacteroidota bacterium | reverse complement strand
GATTCCGGGTAAAATGAAAAGTAACATATGTTACAAATTTTGTATTTTCCATAATATTTTAACCGCAAAGGAGACAAAGTTAACACAGAGAGCGCAAAGTAATCTATTTATGGAAATTACTCTGCGCCCTTTGCTTAAGCTCAGCTAACTCCGCTGATTATTGATATAATCCGGAGCAATAAGAGGTTTATTTCAGCGACAATGAGGTATCGTTTGCCATATTTGTCAGAGCAACATAAATCATTTTAGAGACATCCTCCATTATATCAATAGTAACAGCATCTGGATTATCGCCCGGGAGATGGTAATATACTTTCTTATACCAGTCTGTTGTTCCGATAGACATAGTTCTATATCCTGCCATACTAAAAACAACTTCATCACTTCTTGGTCTTCCGTAATAACTTCCGGGCACAGGTGCAGAAGTCTGAATTGTCCGGTGGATGTACATCGAATCTGCCTTCACGAAATACGACAGAAGCTCTTTATATGGGCTGCCGGTATTAACAGCGAGGCCTGTGCCATTACCAACCATATCGAGATTTATATAGGTTATTGTTTTCACCTTGGGGAAGATTGGATTATCAACATAAAACTTACTGCCAATGAGGCCTGTTTCTTCACCACCGAGGAACAGGAACATAACTGATCTTTTAAGTTGAATACCCGACTGACCCATGGCCCTGGCAGCACCCATTATATCAATAATCCCGCTTCCGTTGTCAAGGGCTCCGTTCACAACTTTACCGGCATTTCCTACAGCATCGAGATGGCCTCCTATTATGATAACTTCATTTTTCAAAACAGGGTCGCTGCCTTCAATCATTCCCACCACTGAACAGGCTTTACCTTCAGGATGTCGTGTCGTATTGGCTTTGATGGTAAAATTTTTCCCTGTGTTGAATGAGCCGGGCTTCATAGTCTTGATTATTTTCTCAATAATCTCCTTATTTGTTGTTTTTAATCCTGCAAAAATATCAGCAAGCGGCTGTGGGCCTATTCCGCATACAATTATTGAAGGGTCATACGATATGTTTGGATTTGAAAGATTTCCCTCAATATAGAGCATTCCTGCAGCGCCGTGTTTTACGGCATTTTGCAGCTTATACTGATGGTAGCAATATCCAACCCATTTCTTGTATTCCGGATTACGTGGATCGGTATAAGGAACGTCCCTATTCATTAAAACTATCTTTCCCTTTACATCAATACCCTTGTAATCGTCATAATTTAGTTCAGGCGCTGTTACCCCAAATCCGACAAATACGACATCAGATGTTATCTCGCCGCTTCCTGAATTCATTCCGGGGAAATATTCTTCAGGATATGTATAATTTTTCCTGATAACAGATCCATCTGTCTGTGTTAAATTTAAAGTAAGGCTTCCCGGATCATTAACTACAGTGTAAGGAAAGTCAAACTTTTGAAAGTAGCTTCCATTATCACCTGCAGGCTTAACTCCCCACTCCTTCAGGTTACCTGCTACCCAATCAGCTACTTTAAGAAACTCAGGAGTCCCAGTCAGTCTGCCGTTGAATTCAGGAGAACAGAGTTTCTCAAGCCAGCTCATCATATCCTGACTGTTTATTGTATGAAATTGTTTCAGTAATTTTGCTTCATAATCGCCCTGGGATTTTAGTGGCAGGGTCAATGAAAGGCTAAATAATAAAAGGAGGGGCAGTGTTTTTTTCATTTTTTCATTTTTAAGTTTCAAAAATAGCTCAAATTAAAGTTCGAAATGGTAGCCCAATAGTTAAATAAATGAAAAATATTAACATTTTATCGGTCACTACTGGCAATCTGAAAATATCCTGGTTTTTATTAGCTGTCTTAACGTAATTGCTTATTGTTATCAATTTATAAAAGAGATGGATTATTCAATTTTAACGACAACTCCTCTTTTCAGAGGAATATCAGCACCAGATACAGAAAGTCTGCTTAATGAAGTTCCTTTCAGGCTAAAGAAGTTCACCGAAGGAGCCCTTATTTCTCAGAGTGGTGATACGGTTAATGCACTTATGATTGTCATGAAGGGAGTCATGAAGGGAGAGATGACCGATTTTGCAGGCAGGGTCATAAAGATTGAGGATATTGCAGCGCCAGGTGCATTGGCTTCAGCCTTTATATTTGGAAACAAAAACTGGTTTCCGGTTAATGTCATTGCTGTAACAGACGGGGAACTCCTTATTATCGATAAAGTTGATTTCCTTCACCTGCTTACAAAAAACAGGCAGATTCTAATAAACTTTCTGGATATGATATCTAACCGCTCACAATTTCTATCGGAGAAAATCAAGTTCCTTAGTTTTAAGACAATAAGGGGGAAGCTGGCTCACTTTATCCTTCATAAAACTGATAGTCTCACATCCTCTTTTTCATTGGGGATGACACAGAACGAACTGGCTGATTATTTTGGTGTTGCCAGGCCATCGGTAGGGAGGGTATTAAACGAGCTTGAAACAGAGGGATATATTGAAGCTAAAGGCAAACATATCAGGATATTAGACCGGGAAGGGCTATCAGAACTTACCCTTGAATAACATTTCTAGGCTGAAGGGAGTTTTATTGTAAAACAGGTTCCTTTGGCAGGAGTGCTCGAAAGTGTAATATTTCCCTGATTAAGTTTTACAAGCTCATAACACAGCTTTAATCCCAAGCCTGTACCTGTTTCATTATCAGTACCTTTAGTACTCTCAATCTCAGATAATGTAAAGAGATTGTACTGTTTCTCCTCAGCAATTCCAACACCTGTATCGCAGATTTTAATCGAGATATTTTTAAGTTCACTGATATCATCCTGAACATGGATTTTAATACTTCCTCCGTGGGGTGTATATTTGACGGCATTTGACAGTAGATTCCTTACAATTATGTCAAGAAGATCCTTATCGGCAAACACCTTCAGCTCACCTTCGCGCCTGTACTCTACTGAAATTTCCTTCTTATCAGCGATTTCCTTAAAGATGCTCATATTCTTAAGAATAATCGGATCAACATCCCAAAGGTCGGGTGTGTACTTTATTTTTTCTTCCTGTCCACGACCCCAGACAAGCATATTTTCAATCAGACTGATAACATTTTGTGCATAGGAGATACTGTAGTTTGTAAAAGTTTCATTTTCTTCTTTGTGGGCATTTTCTTTTAACATATATAACATGTACAAGATATTGCTTACAGGCGCCCTGAGGTCGTGTGCTATTACGGAGAAGACCTTATCCTTGAGCTGAATGGTCTCAGAAAGCTTTTTGTTCTGATCTGCTATCTTTTTATTTTGCTCCTCAATCTCCTCATTCCTTATCTTCAGTTCATTTGTTCTCTCTTCAACACGTGCTTCAAGGCTCCTGTTAATAGCTTCGAGTTCTCCCTGAAGCCTGACTCGTTCATTGTAATCCTTCCCCCATCTGAGCAGCAGGATCCCCGCCTGAATAAATACAAGGAGAATAATAAAGTAGGTCAGGATATATCCTGATGAGCCATCTGAGCTACTCTGAGCTATTCGTATATCATGTATCCCTGCCAAAAGCAAAACAATAAAAGCTCCAAAATAAATGATATCTGTTATTTTTTTCTTTATTGTCCCCTGGAAACTCCTTACAAGTGCATAACCTATAAGTAAAATCATTGAAGGATAATAAACCAACATGATATAACTGAATATTCTTACCGGAAGAAACAATGTAAGCATTAAAGCTGCCAGGTAGCTTATAGTGTAAATGATTACTATAAATCTGAAATGTTTAGATGGATAAAGACTCAGATTAAACCAGGCCCATCCTATGGCGACAATGTACAAGCCAATATATTCGAACCTGATTATCCAAACCCAATCTATATTTATAAGGTCATTAATAGCATAATGGGCAGTAAAAAGTGGTCTGAGAGCAAGTCCTATAGCTGAAAGAGAAAAGTAAGCCATTATTTTCTCATTAGGATTCAGCAGGAAGAAGAAAAGAAAGAAGATAGAAAACCCCAGTAGAAGAGCCATTGCCGATAACTCACCTGCCCTGCTGTTTGCCATCTGTATTATGACTTCATTGTGTGTTCCGAGACTTACAGGGAGCCAGAAGCCACCACGTCTGTGATGAAAATTGGATACATTTATTATTATCTCGAGAGAATCTGAAGCAGATGAGAGGTCGAAGTAATTTCTTTTATAGCCTGGTTTGGTTTCTGATTCTGATTTTCCAGGAGTGCCATTGCCGCCCATCAGCTTGCCATTCAGATAAATCTGATATGAGGAGTCAAAAACAGGCAGATCAATGCCAAAATTTGTACCTGTGTCATGAGGAAGCAGTACAATAAGCCTGTAAGTAGCAAAACCGTATTTGGCAGTTTGTATTTTATCTTTAGGATAATCAGTCCAGTAAGAAGGAACCTTGCCATAATAGGGCGACTTTGCTCTATGTTCCCTGAAATCAGAAGGATTAAGCATCTCATTCCAGTAGAATTCCCAATCTCCATTGAGAGTTACAATAAAATGGGCTGGATTATTTACTTTCCGAAGATCAAGTACTCCTTTGACAGCTGTCTGAACTGACGATTTTCCATAAGTTGCTGACAGGCAAGTTAAAGTGATAAGAAGTATAAATATGAGAGATCTGATTTTCATTATCACACACAAATATTGGTAAAGATATATTTTTTCCAATATATCAAAGAGTTCGAAATTTTCAGTTATAAAAAAAAAGAAAGACATCGGGGAGATGTCTTTCTGCGATTAACCTAAACCTGATCGTATTTTATGCCGAACGGCATTTGAAGAGAGAGTTGTCTGTATTATCAATCTAAAGACGTTATACAACATCAAATATTGTACTGAATTTGGTTAAAGATTTGTTAATCATATGTTAAAGTGATTTTAACATTGTTCAATAGGATCCGGGAGGAGGATAAAAGTCATAGACCAATATTTCGCAGAAATATTAAAAATGCTTAACTTGCAGGCCAGGTTAATATCTATGGCAGCCCGATTAAGATATAGTTTTATGATGCAACGGCTTGGCAGACGTCTCTATTGCTGCCTTATCTTTTACAGCCGGCATTGATAAATCATCCTTTTTAAGGATGCTTCTTCAGCTTCCTCGTTTCTTCACAGCCAATACCTTTGTTAATTCTCTTATGAAAGGACTTGTTTTCAGTGTAAAGCGATATTCTGTCCATGATGGCCCGGGCATCAGGGTTACTTTCTTTATGAAGGGGTGCCCGCTATCATGTGCATGGTGCCATAACCCCGAAGGAATATCGCCAATTCCGGAAACAGTAAACAGAAACAACAGGGTTGGAGACAGGGAGTTTCCCGTTACTGAAGAGGTGGGTAAATTTTATTCTATTGATGACATTGTTGAAATTATAGAGAGGGAGAGAGTTTTTCTTAATCAGTCGAAAGGGGGAGTAACCTTTTCAGGTGGAGAACCTATGATTCAATCTGCCTTTTTGTCAGAAACACTTAAAACCTGTAAGGATCTGGGCTATCATACCACGGTTGATACTTCCGGTTATGCTTCCCGGGTTGGTTTTGAATCAGTATTGCCGCATACTGATCTCTTCCTGTTTGATATTAAGCATCTTGATGATACCAGGCATATGGAGATGACAGGAGTATCCAATACGTTGATTATTGACAATTACATGTTTCTTTTGAAGACCAGGACTAAATTAAATGTCAGAATTCCTATAGTTCCTGGTTTTAATGATGATCCAGTGCATGTTTCCAGGCTTATTAATTTTCTGTCTCTTACAAAAACTGAGGCACTCACTGGGATAAACCTATTACCCTACCATAAGATCGGCTTATCGAAATATAAAAGATTTCACCTGAAGTACAGGATTGAAGGGACAGAGCCTC
>CAIPJU010000691.1 GCA_903865465.1 uncultured Bacteroidota bacterium | reverse complement strand
TGAAGAATGAAATGTTATGTCAGGCTGAGGCACTCGAAGCCTTTCTTACGAGAAGAATATTTGTATAATCGAATTCACCCTTCGAGAGCTAGGGAGACAACACTTTTCCTCAGGCTGAAGCTCGGTAATATTTTATTGAAGCTTATGTTAGGCTGTCCGAAGTTATTATGTTTGAAATCTGCGAATGACGATTAGTAAATTTAGGAAAACTAAAACTCATGGAAGCGATATCAAATAAGATACAGGATTTCCGGAATCAAAATATTTATGTGGGCATGGATGTCCATCATAAAAGTTGGAAGGTTCACATTTACAGTGATGAATTTGAATTAAAATCATTTAGTCAGGAACCAGATATTGAACGATTGAGTGATTATCTAAAGAGGCATTATCCCCGAGCAAATTATCAGTTAGCATATGAATCCGGGTTTTGTGGATTTTGGATACAACGTGCATTTACAGCAAAAGGCATAAATTGTAATGTGGTTCATGCTGCAGATGTGCCAACCAATAACAAAGAACAGTTACGCAAAACTGATAAAGTGGACAGTAAAAAAATTGCAAAAGGGCTAAAGAATGGGGAACTTAACTTTATTCATGTTCCTGATATTGATCTGGAGTTAGACAGGCAATTATTACGAAGCCGTAGCAACTTAGTCAAAGACACTACACGGATTAAGAACAGAATTAAAGCCATTTTAAAATTACAAGGCATTGAAATACCCAAAAGCTATTCAGAAGGAAGATGGTGGTCAAAATCTTTCATCAAATGGTTAAGTGAGATAGACTTCAAAAGTGTGAGTGGAAAATTAACCATGCAAACACAAATCACTGAACTGGTTTTCATAGAAGAACAAAAAAAGAAGATTGATACAGCAATAAAAGAACTGTCTAAAACAGATCGCTATAATACGAATGCAGATCTGTTACAAACTATTCCATCAATAGGGCTATTGACGGCAATGATATTATTAACAGAAATAGGAGATATAAAACGTTTTAAAAGATTAGATGAGTTATGCAGTTATTGTGGTATTGTACCCAACTGCCATAGTAGTGGCGAGACGGAAAGTACAGGAGGATTAAGCAGAAGAGGCAATAGCACGATTAAAACTGTTTTGATTGAGTGCGCCTGGGTAGCTGTTAAAAAGGATCCTGCTTTATTACTGTATTATAAGCAACAGATAACGCACATGAAAGGGCAAAAGGCTATCATTAAAGTGGCACGTAAATTATTGAGTAGGATCAGGTATGTGTTAATGAACCAGAAAGAATATGTGCTGGGAATTATAGAATAAACAAGTTCAAATAAAACATATAAAAACCTAAGCTGGTATAAAAATGCAAAAGGAGTCCTGTAGCTGTAATAGACTACTATCCGAAGTTTGCATTATTCCACTTATGAAAATTAATACAAAAAATTGCAGTATACATTTGAATATCTGCTAAGAGAAGATTGTTTTTATAATGTTTAAATATGAAATGAATACCAACGATGTGATCGATTGATTGTACATCATCGACAGGATTTTTATTGACCTTTAGAACATACAATCAATCATTCCCATCGTTGATTAAAAAATAAATTTGGATTTCAACATAGAAGGACTCCTTT